>JAPKCC010000183.1 GCA_028823105.1 Phycisphaerales bacterium
TCATGGTGGAGCCAGTGAGAAGATCATGGTAGACAAGTATGTCCGTCTCTCTGACGCTCAGGTCCGCTTGTTCAGGCGTCATTTCTCGCGAGGGGAATTCGCGGTGATGTTCTTCCTGATGCGAATCGGCGTGTTCGCACGAGCGCTGCTTATCACGAATGGAAGGAGGGTTCTTGGCCGACGGCCGGAGAACCTATGGCAAGAACTCTGGCAGCGAAGAGCGGAGTGGACGAAGGGGGCTTCAGGATGTGACGGGTGACGGTTCTGTTTCTCTTGCTTCCGGACCAGGACACGAAGTCTGGATTCGGAAGCTCATCCTGAGAACGTCTCCTGCGGGATGAGGGAGTGAAGTGGACAGGTCAGTTGGATCCCCCTCGAAAGGGGTCTGCCGGCAGCCCTGCGCTGTTGACGAGGTTTGCACGCACGGGATTGTTCTGCCAGGCGAAACAGACTTCCGCGGGGTCGGGAACCTCGGCCGACCAGACGAGGACCGACCGGCCGCCTTCTTCGATCTTCGCATCCGCCCATTGGAATCTTCCGTCGGGGCCGCTCAGGGCGAAACCGCCGAGCTCCTTGCCATCACGAGTCTTCAGACCGGTGCCGGTCTGAGTGAACGTGATTCGAAGTGCCTTGCCACCCGCAGGGCCGTTCACTTTCTCAACCTTTTGGAACGACGGGCTTTCATACCCGTCGGTCCGCCATTGATCGTAGGCTTCGGCGAGGGCCCAGAGGCTCAGTCGTCTTCCGACCGTTCGCTTGTTTCGCGGGTGGATATCGCGTGCATCGCCGATGTCGGTGGTGATCACGATGCCAACATCGGGCAAGTCACGAGCGGTCATCGATTGGGCCTCGCGGAGGAGCGCCCAGTTGCCTTCCGCGGGGAGATCGTCGCGTACGGCCATGAATGCAGCCAACTGAACGATGCCGAATGGGAACTCTTCTCGTTCGAAGGTCGCTTGCCAGTCCTTAATCAGCATCGGCATGAACTCTCGATATCGTTCCGGTTCACCGGCATTGGACTCGCCCTGATACCAGATGGCGCCTCGAACGGCATACGGCGCGAACGGCGCGAGCATGCCGTTGTAGAGGGCGGCGTAGTCGGTGCGTTGCAGGCCGGGTTCACGAAGGTCTCCTGGTGCCGCGGTCGGTCTGCTGCCCTCATGAGCGGCGCCCTGCTTCCAGTTCCACTCTCCAGCCAGTGAGATCGTCGCAGGGTCGGCCGCCTTGCGATCCATGACGCCGAGCTTCAGGTCTGCGGCTCGCCCGCCCCATCCACCGGCGCCGCCCGAGTCGATCACCATGACCACGATCGTTGCTTCGCCCTTCTTGACGAGCGCGGATGGCACGCGGTACTTCCGGGGTTGGGGCCATGCCTCGACGCTGGAGGCGATTCGGGCGCCGTTGAACCAGACGATGTCGCTGTCGTCGATCGGCCCGAGTTCCATGAGGAGGTTGCGCCCCGTCCAGTCATCCGGAATCTCGATCTGTCGTCGAAACCAGACGGCTCCATCGAAGGTCGCGAGGGATTCATCAATCGCCTTCCAAAGACGGGGAAGTTCGGCGGTCGGCCAGGCGGAAACGTCGGTTTTCGGGAGCATCCATCCGCCGGGTACGCCTGGGTCGGAAGCCAGCTGGCGGTCGATGTAACCGACAACTGATCGAGCATGTTCGTTGCGACGGAGCTGGTCCAGTTCGAAACGCTCGGCTTCGCTCATTCCTCGGTGGGTGTCGATCGCCGACTTCATCTGTCGCATTCGATCCGCCGAAAGATCTGCGGCCAGAAGTGACTTGCTCGAGATCCAGGGCTCGATACGAGTTCCACCCCAGTTGATGGAGAGCAAGCCGACGGGCACGTCCAGGGCATCTTGAAGATCGCGGGCGAACGTGAATCCAATCGCAGTGAATCCACCGACGGTTTCCGGGCTGCACACGGTCCAACTCGCCGGAATGTCCGAGGCTTCCACATTGCTGGTCACATGCGGAGCCTTGATCAGCCGAAGCGTGGGGCGATTCGCGTCGGCTTTTTCGCGAGCGGGGTCATCAGTGCCGTTGATCGTCCACTCCATGTTCGACTGGCCGCCGCAGATCCAGACTTCTCCGACCAGCACATCTGTAATCGAGATCGTGTTACTGCCGACGATCTCCATGCTCTGCGCGATCTTCGATGCAGGCATCGGATC
>JAPKCC010000016.1 GCA_028823105.1 Phycisphaerales bacterium
TCAGTGCTCTTGAAGGTCATGTTCTTGAACTCCTTCGCGTTGAAGAAGTCTGGGCTCTTGAGGTGTCCGTCGAGCTTTGAGTTTCCGCTATCCACGCTCTCGAGATCGATGTTGATGTCGAATGCGAAGTGTTCTTTCTTCTTCGGCGTGTAGTTCACGGTTCCCTTGACGTCGTTGAAGCGACCCCAGAATTGGCCGGCGCCCATGTGCTGAACGCGAAACAGGGCGGTTGAGTGAACCGTGTCGATGTCATAAACACCAGCCGGCATGTCAGGGAGTGGTTCGGGGGTGGCAACCGCACCAGGGCTCGCCGCATCCTGAATCATCTGGGGAGCGGAATTTGTTTCGGCAGAGAATAAGAATGGCGAGGCGCTGGCGGCGAAGAGGAGTGCGGCACCAGCGACGATGCAGAGTGGGCAGGGACGAAAGGCCATGAGCGATGACTCCGAGAAGAAAAATCTAAGAAACGGTCTGAAGAGGATACGCGAACCCCTTCTTAGGGACGAGATTCCCCTCGGTTGCGGGTGAGATTGCGGATTTGGCAAGACGAGGGCGGGTTTTCAGAATCCTTGAAGAATCGACGCGAGGGGAACGCTTTCGGGATGCGAGGAATCGTCGGTTCGATCACCAGTCGGGATCCGGCTAGCATCGGTTTCCAGAAGTGAGGTCGTCGTTCGTACCCACCTGAAACCGCCCCGCGGGAACTGCCCCTTCCATGTTCGAAGAGATCGCCAGTTACAGGTTTATCGGGCTTGCGATCATGGGTCTCGTGATCGCTTGGCTCGGCTGGCGAGGACGCCGTGAGCGTGGCGAACGATGGTGTCCCGCCTGCCAGACGGATCTGTCAAAGGATCCGAGTCGCACGTGTTCTTCATGCGGATTTTCCTCTCCAGACGAAACGGCCTTCCACCTTCCTCGCCCACGTTGGGGAATCGTGATCATCGGACTGGTGGTCGTCTCCGTCGCATCGGTTCTCTCGATTCGTGATGACCTGTCCGGCTCGGTCCGGGAGTTCATCGGACCAATCTGGTCACTTGAAGAGCGGGTCGAACTGCCCGGAGGTTGGGTGGCGGAGATTCACCGATCCAATGACCTGGCCCTCACCAATCTGGATCGACGGGTGCGATTGATCGGCGACGGTGAGACCAGTTTTGAGTGGATGGGATGGTTCGCTCGATTCGGAACCGAGGATCCGGTCACCGGAGAAACCGTCGGGATCGGTGAAGACATTGACCGCGACGGGACGCCCGACTTGGTCGTTCGAGCCAACGGAGACGGGGAGTCCGAAGCATCGAGGGTCCTCATACTTTCCCTCGCCACGCGATCGGGAATCCGTCGAATCGAAACCCGGACCATTCTCCCCGAGGGGTGGTTCATGGCGGTTGGGGACGATTCTCAACGAAGATTTCAAGCGATCGATCGACTCATCGATAATCGATGGGGTCTTTCCGGATTCGTCTCGAAGCCGACGCTGGTGTTGGAGCCAGGGCGGGGATCGACCTGGAACATCGATCTTGAAGCCACTCGAGCGCAGCCGATGCCTCCGAGCATGGTGGCGTTCGATGCGAGCACCATTATTGAAGCGGCATTCGAAGCTTGGTCCTCTGGAACAGATCCAAGACTCGGCGACCTTCTGGCATTCGCCACGCATCTTGCCTATCGGGGACGGATGGATGAGGCTCGCGCCGTGCTCGGTGCCGCGTGGCCGGGGGATGAGGATTCGGAGCGACTCAAGTTGTTCATGCCCGGGGCTCGCGATGCAGAGTTTCTCGATTACCGTCCCGATCCGGCGTGGCGCCTCGGCGCCTTCGAGTCGGCGATCGAGCGTTCGCCGCGTCGACTTGAGCTCGAAGCGATGTCGCGGATGGGGCCTCCGATTCTGGAGCCGTGACGGCTTTGGTCGGGTATCGGTGCGGAAGAACCGTCTTCAATGCGATCTGCCCGGTATTCTCGACGTCGTTCGAGCATGTCCGGGTCAGGTTGACGTGATCCAGGAATTTCGGAGTCTCCATGTTTTCCATGTTCTCAATGTTCTCACTGATCAATGTCGTCTCTCTGGTGCTGATTCAGATCTGGTCATTCGCCGTGATCCCTTCCACAGGAATCGACAAGGAAGCCCCCCCACCGTCGTCCGCGAAAGTTCCCGACGGCTTCAGCGCGGAGGTGATCGCGACCGAGCCGGAGATTCAGGATGCAGTCGCATTCTGGATCGACCCCGACGGAAGACTACTGGTCGCCGAGACCGAACGAACCGATCATGGCGCGATGGACAATCGGTCGAGCCCTTGGCAACTCGAAGATGACCTGCAGTCCCTGACCGTCGAAGACCGCATCGCCTTCATGGAGAAGTGGAAAGACAAGCGGGCTAACGGGATGGACTTCTATACCGAGAAGCCGGATCGAGTGCGTCGGTCCATCGATGCCGATGGGGACGGAATCTACGACACGTCCACGATCTTCGCGGGACCGTTCAATGATGTCCCGGATGGCATCGGTGCTGGTGTGATGACCGTCGGCGACGAGGTCTGGTACACGAACATCCCCAACCTCTGGCGACTCAAGGACGCGGATGGTGACGGCATCGCCGAAATCCAGGAGTCGATCCAACGCGGTTTCGGGGTTCGTTTCGCACTGTACGGCCACGACATGCATGGTCTCGCCCTCGGACCGGATGGTCGCGTGTACTGGTCGATCGGTGATCGGGGTTACCACCTTGAGACGGCTGATGGCCGCGTACTCGCGGATCCGCGAGCCGGCGCGGTCTTCCGTTGTGAACGAGACGGTTCAAACCTCGAGGTCTTTGCGACTGGCCTGCGCAATCCGCAGGAGATCGCGTTCAACGAGGTGGGCGATCTGTTCACCGGCGACAATACGTCTGACTCGGGCGATCGGGCCAGAGTGGTCTTTGTCGCGGAGGAGGGCGAAACTGGTTGGACGATGGACTATCAGACGCTTGACGGCGCGAACCTTCGTGGCCCATGGGAACAGGAGCGGATCTGGGAAGTGGTGACCGAGGAGAACGTTCGGTTCCGTCCTGACTGGACACTTCCCCCGCTGGCGCATGTCGGCGCGGGTCCGTCGGGCTTGGCGCATCATCCCGGGCTCGGGCTTCCCGACGAGTATGCGAATCACTTCTTCATGTGCGACTTCACAGGCTCCGCGCCGAATAGCAAGGTGTGGGCATTCAAGGCAGTCCCAGATGGGGCGGGATATCGGATCGAGAATCCCCGTCCTTTCGCGACGGGAATGCTCAACACCGATGTCGCCTTTGACTGGGATGGTCGAATCCTGGTTTCCGAATGGGGCGGGGGTTGGGGCGCCACCGGCAAGGGTGCACTCCATGCCATTACCCATCCGGATTCAGCGAACGATCCACGGATTGCCGAAGCGAAGGCAATCGCGGTCGCCGGGGTTGGGGACCTCGGGGTCTTCCGGCTTGCGGAACTCCTTGCCAACGATGACGCCCGTGTCCGTCAGATGGCGCAATTCGAGTTGGCGGATCGTCGTGCTGTCGCGGCGCTCGAGGATGTCGCTCGATATGACGCTCGAACGCAACCGAGGTTGAATGCGATCTGGGGTCTTGGCCAGGTCGGACGAAGCGAGGCCGCGAAGAATCGGAAGATGACCGCTGCGATGTCACCTCTGATCAGTCTTCTCAAGGACACCGATCCAGAAGTCCGAGCGCAGGCTGCTCGGACGCTTGGTGATCCGGCGTTCGCACCGGCCACCGAAGCACTGACCGAAGCACTCGTTGATCCATCACTTCGGGTTCGATATCACGCCGCAATGACTCTGGGCGCGATCGGTGATCCTTCGGTCACCCCCTACCTCGTCGCAATGCTCGCGGAGAATGACGATCGAGATCGCTGGTTGCGACATGCCGGCGTGGTGGCGCTCGCTCGGATCGGTCATCGACCCACGGTCGAAGAGCTCATCGTGAGCCCTTCGCCGGCGCTGCGACGGGTCGCGGTCCTCACCCTTCGTCGATGGGCGGACTCGAATCTCGAACGACTGCTCTTCGACGAGGACATCTCGATTCGCACCGAAGCGGCTCGAGCGGTGCACGACCTCCCGGTACCGGACGCGATGCCGGCGCTCGCCTCGCTTGCCGCCGACTATCGCCCCACCCGTTCGTCGACCCCGAGCAGCAACCTCAAGGTTCGCCGTGAGATTCGCCGATCCGCGAAAAATCGATCCGAGCAGGACCTGATGAGCCTTGCAGAATTCGACGAACAGCCGGACATGGTCGAAGAGATCAACACCTTTGAAGGCATCGATGACGGCGGTAGTAACTACCTCACTCTCCTGGAATCTCGCATGCCGATTCCGGAGACTGGCAGCTACCGATTCTCGATCTCGAGCGACGACTCATCGGTGCTTCGCATCGCCGAAGACGGAAAGTCGGATTCGCTTCGCGAGATCGCGCGGGTCGATGGATGGGTCGGTCCGAACCAGTGGCGTCAACAATCCTCTCAACAGAGCGAACCGATCGCGTTGGAGGCGGGCCAGATTGTGTTGCTCGAAGCACGACATGCGCAGGGCGGGGGTGGAAATCACCTCGCGGTTGGTTGGACGATGCCTGACGGCACGTTCGAAGGTCCGATTGGCGGGGGTGGATCCGAGCTGGATCCGATGGAGACGCCGTTGCTTCGGCGGATCATCGACGCGAATCTCCGGCTTGGTGAGGCATCGAATCTCGAGGCCATCGCGGGGATTGCGATGAACCCGGATCTTCCGCCAGTGATTCGAGACGAGGCGATGGCCGCCATGACCACCTTCGAGTCCCCCGGGCCGCGAGACCGCGTGCTCGGATGGTGGCGTCCGGTTGAGAATGCGCCGCGTGATCCCGCGGTTCTCAAACCGATCTATGCCCGAACGCTCCCCGCTATGTCGGAGGACGCGCGGGGTTCGATCCGAACCGCGTCGCGAGCGCTCGCAGGACGCGTGGGCGTGGGCCTTGATCCCACCGCACTCTTCGACACGGTGATGAATGCGGCAGAACTACCGGCGGACCGCGTGGCATGTTTGCAACAACTCGGACGAAGCAATGATGAACGAATCAACGAAGCGATCGCGATCAGTCTGGCCAGCGATGCTCCCACACTTCGGGCGGAAGCTCGAGATCAGGCCACGGTCCGTGACCCTGCCGAAGGGCTCGCGCTCTATCTCGAAACGATGTCGACCGGCACTCGGTACGAGCGGCAGCGGGCGGTGATGGGTCTTTCGAAACTTGACGACGCACGTGCTTCACAACGAATTCGCGGTCTGGCTGTCGGAATGCTCGGATCCGGTGGATCGTCTTCGCCGATCGCGGTCGAGATCCACGAAGCGTCTCTTCGCTCGACTGATCCGGAGACCGCGGCGATCGGCCGAGCCTGGACCGATCGTGCCACGGAGTCTGCGGCCGAATGGTCCATCGCACTGGAAGGCGGCGACCCGGAGGCAGGTGCACTGGTCGCGAGATACCACGCTGGGGCGCAGTGCCTTCGCTGCCATGTCATCGAAGGCCGCGGTGGTGACGCTGGACCAAAGCTCGACGGAATCGCCGCCCGAAGCGACCCGGCGACCATCCTGCAATCGGTCATCGATCCGCAGGCGGTGTTGGTTGAGGGGTACGGCAGCGCGAGCGCGATGCCGAATCTCCGTCAGGTCCTCACGCCTCGCGAAGTCCGAGATCTCGTGGCCTACCTGTCGACGTTGAGTGAGGTAGACGAGTCATCCAGTCATTGAACTTCCGCGGCCTGCGCGGTGCCTTCACTGTCCACTTGCCACTCGATTGATTCGTAGGTCGGGAGTAACCGGGCTCGTAGGAGTGCGACCGCCAGAAGGAGTTCACGATCGGTGGTGGTTGCGAGCGTGGGAGACGTGTTTTGGGCACCTCGGACATCGAGCCCTCGGCCGGAGTGCCAACGGCCGCGTTCGGACATGAGCTTCATGGTCTCCCCCATCGTCTCGCCGACGGGTAGGTCTGGTTCGATCCCCCAATCCTTCCCGGCGCGGTAGCGATCGATCAGACGACGCCCTCCATCACCATCGGGAACCGTGAACCATGATTCGGTCACGAAGGCGTATCCGTTGTTGAAGAGCGTGCGGACGGTCTGAACACTGCCCTTGCCATGGGTGCGCTCCCCCACCACCACCGCACCACCGACCGCCTGCAATGTTCCCGCGACGATCTCCGAGGCGCTGGCGGAGGAACGATTCACCAGGACGACCACCGGGAGACCTTCGAGACGCGTGCGGAATGAGCTGGCGGATTGCGACTCGATCTTCGCGCGACGGCCTTCCGCGGAGAAAATGGTGCCCCTGGAGAGAAAAAGATCGAGCAGATCCTCCGCGACCCACCGAAGTCCGCCGGGATCATCGCGGAGATCGAGAATGAGACCGGCGACGCTGCGATCGGGCCCGAGGGTGTCGGATGCTTCACGGAACGCCGATCGAAACCGATGAATGACGTCTTCGCGGAATTCCCGGATGGAGATGAAGGCGATCCCCGCGTCGGCATCGATGAGCCAGTCCCAGATCGGGCGACCATCGGCCTCCACCCCTTTCTGTCGCCAACCAAGTACTGCTTCACGTTCAACCTCTTCGCGGGTGACATCGAGTTCGAACGGTTCGTCCACATCTTCTCGCGAAAGGGTGAGGCGGACGGCGGTATTCGTTGGTCCGGACACCAGTCCCACGATCGAGTCGAGTGATCGTCCCTTGACGTCCTTTCCGTCGACTGCGAGGAGTCGGTCGCCACCGCGAACTCCGGCGCGAGCGGCCGGGCTTCCGGAGATGGGTCGGAGAAACACACCTTCCGGCGTCTGTCGCAGCTCCGTGCCGATTCCGAAAAACGTCGCTTCCAGTTGACGACGAACCTGATCCGCCTGCGGTCCGAAGTAGGCGTTGGTTCGCAGATCGGTCGCGGCGATGGCGCCATCGAGAAAAAGACGAGCGACGACCGATGGTTCAAGTGGCGTGCGGACGGAGGCTGATCCCATCGCTTCGAGCGAGGACTTGACCGCGCGTCGAACGCGAGATGGAAGGTTCCCCGGGCGGGCTTCGATTCCGGCGGTCGCCCGTTCGAAGGAGGATTGCGCATGGGCGATGGCCTCTTCCCCTTCGGCCCGGTCGGATGCTTCCATCAGCACGGGTATCGCTTCGGCGATCTGATCGAATCCGGCATCGCAGAGTTGCTTCCAGGTCGGGCTATCGACATGGAACTTCAGAATGGCGCTGAATGCACGGAGCGCATCTTCGATGGTGGGTCGTTCGGTGCCGAAAGCATCCTTGGGAGCGGACGATCGCCCGCGGGGCTGCAGGCTGCTCAATCGCCGTTGTCGCCGCCGCGCCTCGACGAGGATCAAGGGCCGATCTGATCCAATCGCGATGCTGCCGACCGCGCTCCAAGCGTCGTTCGCCTCGTCGAAGCGAGATGCCGCCTCCGCGGCTTCTGCGGTTTTGATCCAGGCATCGATCGCCGATTCGATCGCATCTGCGGCGCGTTGATCCGTTTCCGGTGGCAAGCCAGTGGCGCGGAGATCCGCCAAGAGCGAGCGTTGATCGGCGGTGATCGCATCGAACTTCTCGGGGTCTGTTTCTAAGAGGAGGCGTTCCACTTCAAGCACCCGCCTCGCCACGGCGGCTTTTTCAAGAATCACAAAGCGATCAATGGCGGAGGCGATCGCGGGATCTTCGATCGGGGGCTCGAGCAGGGCGTCGATCGTGGCATCGAGCTCCCCCGCTTGCGCCGTGTGCCAAGTGCTTAGGCTCCACTTCGAAACGGCATCATCAGCAACGAAGGAGGCCGGGGTGCGATATCGATCGATCTCCGGACCGGAACCGATACACCCCGTGCTGATGAGCAGGAAGATCGAGAGGGTCACAAGCTGCGCGAACTGGAGGTTGCGGAGTCGAAGAAGCATGCGGCGTTCCGGAAGGCATTGGATCCGAGGTGCCCGAGATCCTACCCCTATTTTCACAGAGAACATCAGGGCGCGCTGAAACGCCGCCGGCTTCGATTCCGTGAGGAAGCGAGCGCCGCAGCGGTTTCATCGGCATTGTTTGAACGATCAGGGTTTGCGACGACGGCGAGAACCACACAAAGCAGGGATCGCGAGGGCGAGAGTCGCCGGTGCGGGGATCTGTGCCGGTGCGTCGGTGGTACCGAACACCCAACCGTCGGCAGCACCGTCGGTAAGGATGCGATCGCTGAAACCGACCATCGATTCGGTCCAGTTCGCATCACCCTCTTGTGTCCAGTAGTGCCAGTAGTCGATGTAGGGCGGTGACGAGCCGTCGCCGTAATCACCATCTCGGTCGAGGGCGATGCCGACGAGGAAATCACCGAAGGAGTAGGTGATGACGTCGTAGTTGAAATCAAATCCAGCTTCGTTCGAATCGGCGACGATCAGATCGAGCGCCTCCTGCCCACTGATCGCGTCATCGAACGCCACTTCGACCATGTAGGTATTGCCGGCGAGAAAATCGAATTGGATCATCGCGGACGACTGACCCTCGCCGATCTCCCAAGTCTGCACAAGATCAGCGTGCGCGGCGATTGTTGGGGATACAACGACAAGGAAGGCGCCGAGACGGGATCGGATGCCTTGATGAAAAGCTGATGAGAAGACTGCCATGCGCTCACTCCAACCGGATTCGCGCCGGTTTCGCTGGGCCCTGCTCGCAGACAACATCATGGCGTGCTGCAATGACCGCCACGGTGTGGTCCGACATGCGATACATGCGATACATGCGATGCGTGCGATGCATGCGATGCATGCGATGCATGCGATGCATGCGATGATGGATGAGCGATCCGATCGGAATGGCACATCGCCACTCCAAAGACAATCGGTCGCCCGACTCGCGCGGGCCCGAAGAACATGTCGTGTTTGACGACCCGACTCGTTCGATGGAAGCCATGCGGGCGTCCAATGAACACACGGTGCCGCGTGCGTGGCGGATTCACACCGCCTTCCTCAAGCACGACGAACGGATCTTAGCAAGAACGCGCCAGAAATACTCTCGCGGTTTCGGAGGCGACGGGCGCGTGATGCGGTTGTCTTTGGCGGCTCTTCGAGTCAATCTTCGTAGGACTGTTCGCGCCTGTCTCGACTACACGATGTCGGAGTCATTCGATGACGACATCGACCGAGAACCGCCGCGTTTCCGCTTGAGGTCCGACGCTCGGAATAACGTAGTTCAACTCCAGGGTCAGCTCCCCTGTTTCTTGGGCCACGAAACGGATGTACTGCGTCTCGATCTGGGATGCACTCGCCCGTGCCGCGTCGGACTGAAACTGCTTGGTCCCATCCGGCAAGAGGTATTGGGCGCTCGGCGTCTGCACCAGTTGCCAGACGTATCCCGTCTCGGGGTTGCCAGACAGCTCAATGACCAGCATCTGCCCAGGCTTGACGCTGACGGCGCCGCCGTTCTGGGCGGCGGTGACGACTACGGCATTGGCGGGAATGCCCCCTGGGGTTGACTGACAGGCCGTTGTCGCGATCAGGACGAAACCGAGAAGGAGGCTCTTTCCAAACTGATGGACTCGAAGGAAAGAATCGAAGGCTGGGAGACGTCGCATGAGCGTGATCCTTGGTGGGCGGGAGAAGAAGCCGCGAAGAGTAACTGATCCGACTCAGGGCCGAGATCCCCACTGGCGGGCCGAGCACCGCGGTGGCCTTTTCGGCCGTATGAGGCAGCGACGGCCGGACCGCCAAACACACGCGAAAAACCGACAAGAGACGCGAAAAGACCTCGAAATGCATTGAACAGTCGCGAACGTGTTATTCGAAAAGATTATCGGACGGATGTGATCGGCTGGTTGTTCCACGTGGAACAGCGATGCTCCCCTGCTCTGTGTCTGGTTGTTCGTCGAGATCTCAGATGTTCCACGTGGAACATGAGGTGCATTGTGCTGGTGTGACCGTGGCCGAGTTTGTCGTGTGGAAAGCCGGCCTGATCCGGGCGAGAATGCCGTGCGCCCTGGAAAGCGGGTACGCTTCGATTTTCATTTCCTGCATGGAGGCAGATCATGGCAACAGAGAAGAAACCAGTAGGACGGCGGTTGGGTCGGGGGCTGGGAAGCCTCATCAATGCGCCTGTCACAATCAACCAACCCGAAGTGTTCGAGCGACCACCAACCGCAGGACCAGCGGACCAGCTGGCGCCCTCGCAAGATGGCGTCGCGAGCGTGCCCGTTGATAAAATTGTGGCGAATCAACGACAGCCGCGACAGCGATTCAAGGACGACGCCATCGCCTCGCTCGCCGCATCCATCAAATCGGCCGGGCTGATGCAGCCAATCGTTGTTCGGCGTACCGGGACAGGCTTTGAACTCGTCGCTGGCGAGCGGCGTTGGAGAGCATTCCAAGAACTCAAAAAGACCCATATTCCTGCAATTATCCACGATATTGATGATCAGACGGCTGCTGAATGGGCATTGATTGAGAACCTTCAGCGTGAAGATCTCGATGCCATCGAACGTGCAGATGGCATCTGGCAACTGATGGAAGAGTTCGGAGTCTCGCAAACGGAAGTCGCTGGTCAGTTAGGAATTGACCGTGCCACGGTGAGCAATCTCCTTCGACTTCGGGATGCAGATGTCGAGACTCGGGACGCCCTCCAGGAGGGGCTCATCTCCCAAGGCCATGCCAAGGCCTTGCTCTCTTGTCGCGATCTTGATCGTCGCCGAGGGTTGCTCGCGAAGTGTGTTCGAGAGGGGTGGAGCGTTCGCGAGATCGAACGTCGAGTGCAGCAGGTCGCCGTGACCGTAGGAGGTCCGTCAACCGGTGGCTTGGGTACCGAGGCATCGCCGCACGTCGCGGATCTCGAGAAGCGGCTTGCGGCCCACCTTGGAACGAAGGTCGCCATCTCCCTCGGGCGGAAGAAAGGGCAGGGGAAGGTCACCTTGGGCTTCTACTCCCTAGAACAGTTCGACGGCTTGCTTGAGAAGATGGGGTTCGATCCCAATCAAGATCTGTAGCTCCTAAGGCAATTAAAGCGTCCGATAACCTTATAGGCTTGATGTGTTACTCGCTGCTTGCTTCGGAGGCAGCCGAGCAGTTTTCGCGTTGGCATGCATCAGAAGCGCGGTTTCTGCGCGATTTGGGGCCGCATGCTCGGAAATCCGAGGTGATCGCGACCATTCGGCTTCATTACCGGGTTTGTCCATCCGATCCACATGGCATAGAGGAATTGAGGCCGCCGACCGATGTCGGTGGGTCCTCAACCCCTTGGTGACCCTTGGAGGCTGGTATGGACACATTCTCTTCCACCGTTGGCGATTCAGATTCGCTGGATGAACTCGCTGTCGTGCGGGCAAAGGCCATGTTCGACCGAGTGCTGGCCAGCTGGGCATCCGATTTGCTTCTTCTTCGGCGGCAAGGTCTGTCTACCCCAGGTTGGCGGGAGTGCGTCGAAGGTGACGATGGCCCGATCTGGCGTCGTGCCGCGTGATCGCCGGGACTCCCCGGTGGTCCGGGGCGAGTTGAAGTCCCAGGAGCGGCGAGCATGTCGATCAGCAGCAGCATCGGGTTGATCAGTGGCATCGACTCCGGCTCCATCATCCAGCAGTTGCTCGCGCTGGATGCGCAGACCAAGATCCCGATCTATCAGCGCATCGGTGGGCTCAACGCTTCCAAGGCCGCGTTGCTCGATGTCAATGCCCGGCTTCTTTCCCTCGAGAGCGCCTCTTCGGCGTTCCGGATGAACGACATTTTTCGATCGACGAACGCCGTTAGTAGCAACGAAGGTGTTCTTCTTGCTCGGGCGTCCACGTCCGCGATTCCCGGACAGTATTCATTCCGCGTGAAGCAACTCGTTTCGACGAGCCAGGTCATGTCCCGCGGATTCACGAGCAGCACGCTCGAGCCGCTTGGCCTCGACTCTATGTCGTTCGAGTGGGGAAACGGTCGACTGACCCGTGACATTCTCCTTGAGGATGCGAACGGAGGATCGGGCGTCGAACGTGGGTCCATCAGAATTCAGGATCGAAATGGCGACGACGTGGTCATCGATCTGTCGCTTGCGTCGACGTTGTCGGAAGTGGTCGACACCATCAACGAACAAACTGGAATCAGAGTCATTGCGTCGATCGAGAACGACGGAATCACGTTGAACGATGAATCAACAGGCACCGGCAACTTCATCGTGCAGGACATCGGCGGAACGACCACCGCGAGTGATCTCGGGATCACTGGCAATGTCGACGACGACACCATCGTGGGCGCCCGAATCAATCTGATCGGCGCGACGACGATGCTGGCTTCGCTCAACGATGACAACGGCGTCTTCATTCGGGACAACGTCACAGACTTTCGGATCCAGATCGGCGGTGCCGGCGGCGTGATTCATAACATCGATCTCGGCCGAAAGGATGCAGAGATCGACTTCGAGTCGCTTCTCTCGGATCTTAATGACGGTGACGGCATTCGCATCAACGGAACCGAGGGTCAGGCCGACTTCTCCATCGTCACCAGCGACGGAACGCAGGTCGATATCACACTTGGCGAGATTCTTGATGACGATGGCGAAGTCTTAGGCGAGACGGTGACCACGGTGCAGGAGATGCTCGCTCGTGTCAACGAAACCCTGGAGACCGAACTCGGTTCCGGCCAGGTGATCATGAGCATCCGTGATGACGGACAAGGATTTCAACTGGTCGACTCGATGGGCGGCGGTGGGGCGCTGGAGGTAATCGGTGCGGGGCCGTTTGACGACGAGACCGCAGAGGATCTCGGCATCTTCACCGGCGCCGGAGGTGGCTCCGGCAACACCATCGCTGGCGAGCGGATTCCGAACACCGTCGAGATCGCTCGAGCGACCACGATTCAGGAAGTGATCGATCGAATCAACGAGCAGACCGCAGGCGCCGTCACCGCAAGCATCAGCGCCGACGAAAAAGGAGTCGGTCTCGCCGCCGCCGGCGAACTTGTGAAGGTTCTCGACGATGGCGTGGGCGGCGCCTACGCCGCTCAGACGTTGATCGATCTCGGATTCGATATCGACAGCGAATCGACCAGTCTGCAAGGGCAGCGAGTTCTCGGGGGGGTTGGCACCAGCCTGATCGCGAGCATCAATGGCGGCGCCGGTCTTGAGGGTCGAACAGACATCACCTTCACCGATCGCCAAGGCGATTCGTTGACCGTCACCGGACTTGATCAGTTCGATACGCTCGAGGAACTGGTCACCAGTGTCGACAGCCAACTCAAACTGGCAGGGGTTGAAATCGGCATGAGTTTGAATGCCGAACGCAACGGGCTGGCGCTGGAAGATATCAGCGGTGGCACCGGCAACCTGATGGTTTCGGGCGCGGCGGCCGAGGCCCTGGGTATCGCGACAGACACCGCCTCGGACACCGTCCGCGGCTTGAACATTCAACGAGAGTACGTCTCCGCATCGACCGACCTTGATGAATTGAATTACGGCCGGGGTGTCGGACTGGGCAAGTTCAAAATCACCGATGCGAATGGATTCACGGCGACCGTGGATATCGGAAGCGATTCGACGAATCTCTACGACGTCATGCGGGAGATCAACAGTCGCGGCCTCGATGTCGAAGCAAGACTCAATGACAATGGGGATGGCATGATCCTCATCGATACCGCGACGGATGGTGTTTCGGCACTCAGAGTGGAGAGCGTGTCCGGCAGCACCGCACGTGACCTAGGGATCATTGGCGAAGCGACGGAGATCGGTGGTTCGATCGACGGGTCCTACGAGAAGATCCTTGACCTCGATGTCACGGACACGCTGGACGAAGTGATCGGCAAGGTCAACGACTCCGGATTTCAAGTCAGCGCGTCGCTTCTCGATACCAATACTGGTGGCAGTCCGCTGCGATTGGTGCTGAGCTCCGACATCTCCGGTCTCGACGGTGATCTGATCGTCGACACCGGCGGGATTGATCTGGGATTCAATGAGCTCACGAAGGCGAAGAATGCAAAGGTCTTCATCGGCGAGGGCGCCGGCGGAGTTCTTGTCGAGAGTACGAGCAACGTGATCAACGACATCGTCGCCGGGGTCGAACTCGATCTCCAATCGGCTTCAGAAACTCCGGTCACCGTCACCGTCAGCCGTGACGAAGAAGGGATCATGACTGCTGTTCAGTTGTTCGTCGACAACTTCAATGAAGTGATCGGTCGCATCAACGAGTTTGACGTCTACGATGCGGAGAACGAAATCAGAGGTCCGCTCCTCGGCGATCCCACGGTCGCCAAGATCAAGCAGGACATGTATCGCACCCTGCAGCAGAGCGCCGTCGGCATCGAGACGCAGTTCCGGTTCCTCTCGGAAGTAGGCATCCGGATCGGTGGCGAGGGCAAAATCACCTTAGATACGGAACGGTTCGAGACGGCATATGCAGATGATCCGGAAGCCGTCGAGAATCTCTTTGCCGCCTATGAGAGCCAGGGTTCGAGCACGGAGACTATTGGGCCGGGAGTGACGGTGGACCGCGTCTCGACCGAGTACTCCGAGCTCGGTTTCGGCGATCTGTTCAAGCAGGCGGTGAGCAAACTCACAAACTCCATCGACGGCACGGTGACCTTGGCAAGCAAGAGTTTCGATGCATTGATCGAAGCTCAGAACAAACGGATTGAATTGATCGATGAGCGACTCGCCGCGAAGGAGGCTCGCCTCTTCCGCGAGTTCAACGCGATGGAAATTGCACTCGCCCGACTCCAGAGCCAGCAGGCCTCGATTGGATTGATCTCTCAGAACCTCTCGATTGCTGGTTCTCTCTTCGGCTGAGCGGCGCGGTATTTGCGCCGCGTGCAGGTTCGAATTATGTGGATTGTTCGGGTTCTGCCGCCGACGATCTCACTTCTCCAACGCAGATAGCCGATGAGTTCTATGCCATGACGACCCACCGAGCCCAGGAATATCTCCGTACGAAGGTTTTGACGGCTTCGCCGGCGGAACTACGTCTGCTTCTGCTGGACGGGGCGATCCGGTTCGGCGAACAGGCCAGAGAGGGACTCGAACAGAAGAACCCGGAGCAGGCATACGACGGAAGCCGCCAGTGCCGGGCGATTCTCACCGAACTCACCTCCGGACTTCGCACAGAAATAGCGCCGGAACTCTGCGAACGACTGTCCAGTCTCTACCTCTTTCTCTACAAGAACCTGGTCGAGGCGATGAGCGAACGGGATTCGGAAGGCGTTCGGAAGGTCGTTGAGATCCTGACCTATGAGCGGGAGACATGGCGACTGGCCATGGAGAAGCTGGGCGAAGAGAACTCGGCGTCGAACGTCTCGCAGGTGCGAGAAACCGGGGGGCTGACCGGTAGTGGTGGGGAACCCATCGGCGGCCGCATTCATCTTGCCGGATGAACGTGCTCCCGGTCGATCTTCGGTCGATCTGTAGCATGGGCAATGCCCTCGTCCGAGGACTTCACGTCTATAGGACATTCGACCCTCACACCAGAGAATGTCATGCGTATCGCTCACTACATGCAGGACATTGATTTCACCGGGGGTGGTCCGCCTCGCGCCGTGATCGATCAGGTCGCGACCATGCATGCTCGCGGTCATCAGGCGGGTCTCCTCACCACGAATGTTCGTGATGTCCCTTCATCGTGGTTGGACGGGACGCCGGAGATGCCCGAGGTTGTCGAACTTCCCGCGGTACGAGGATCCTTCGGTCGACTCTCGCCCGAGGGTCTTGATCGGCTTCGTGAGACGATTGCCCGATTCGACATCCTTCATATGCATGGCGTCTGGGAGCCGGCCAACCTGCAGGTCGCGGCCGCGTGCCGTCGTCAGAGCGTTCCGTACGTCGTGAGCCTTCGAGGAATGCTCGACGATTGGTCGATGGAGCAGAGCCGTTCTCGGAAGCGGGTTTTCCTAGCGATCGGCGGCCGTAGATATCTGGAGCGGGCTGGAGCCGTTCATTGCACGGCGGACGCGGAACTTGAACAATCGCGGAAGTGGTTCCCGCGTGGAACCGGCGTCGTCGTTCCAAATCTCATTGACCTAGAACCGTATGCCGACGCGCCCGACCCGGCCTCGGCGCTGAAGGCTTGGCCGGAGATCGCGGAGTCGTCGTTCACCGTGCTGTTTCTCAGTCGGATCCAGATCAAGAAGGGTCTCGAGCATCTCATCGACGCGGTCGCGATCCTTCGGGCCGATGGACGCGCGGACGTTCGGGTCATCGTCGCCGGCACCGGTGATGAGGATTACGTCACGGCCATGCGGGACAGGACCAAGACGGCGTGCGTCGCTGATCAATTCACCTGGGCGGGACATGTCGGGGGTGATCTCAAGAACTCGCTCTACGCCGCCTGCGACCTCTTCGCGCTTCCCACGAGCCAGGAGAACTTCGGCTTCGTCTTCTTCGAGTCGCTCGCGTCTGGTACGCCGGTCGTGACCACCGACCTTGTCGACACTTGCCACGAGATCGAGCGGTCGGGCGGCGGGGTGATCGTCCCGCAGAATGCCGAACGATTCGCAGAAGCGATCGCCTCGTTCGCGAGCGGCGAACGCGATGGCATCGCGATGGGTACGGCGGGCCGGAACTGGACGCTCGAGAATCTTGACACCAGCCGGGTCGCCGCTGAATTCGAAGCGGTCTATGAATCCCGGGTCGGAGGCTGAAGTAGCGATGCGGGAATGAACCGTCGAATCTGAGCGGGGAGAAGGCGAAGCACTTCGCGGCGGGTGTCGGCGGGAATGATTGCCATTGAGAGAATCGAGAGCACTCCGTATGCGATGCCAGCAGAGATCAGCGCGATCGCGGCACTGACTCGGCCGGGTTCGAGCCATTCCATCATCTGGTGGCCGATGATCGCCGTGAGGATGGCGGCCAGGACGAGGGGCACGGTGGATCGAAACAGATGAACCAAGCCCGACAGGATCGGGATGCCATGCCAGTGAAGCACAAGCCCTGTCCCAATCGTCGCGGCAACCGTCATTGCAATGGCCACCGAACCTGAAATCGCATTCACGCTGCCCCAGACGAAGCCGCCGAAAGCGGCCCCGCCGACGACCGCGAACGCGCGAAGACCGCTACAGATCACATTCTCTCGATAACGACGCTCGGCGATCAACGGGGAGGTTCCGATTCCTAGAATCGTCGTGTAGGTCAGACCGACCGAGAGGACTTGGACGGTGAAGATGGTGTCCGACCATTTTTCGGCCCAGACGAGATGTTCGAGTGGTTCGATGATCGCCAGCATCGAGAGATTGACGGCGGCGATGGCGAAGCCGCCGGTGCTCAGAAGGCGACGGAGGACGGCGGCCAGTCGAACTTTGTCATGGGAGAGCCGCTTGACCACGGGCACGAGAATGTTGAGGACGGTGGTGGTGAAGAGTCGACCGGGTTGCACCGCCAACTGATAACCGAAGAAGTAGGTTCCAAGGACCGCGGTTTCGACGAGGAACTCGGCGACCATGTAGTCGCCTTGATTGAAGAGGCTAGTCATGATGGCGCCGGTAATCAGCCAACGAAACTGATGGAGCAGGGGCATCACGAATCGCCGTCGAGGGCGGAAGTCATCGATGTTTGGTTTCGACCGAGTCCAGAGGTACACCACTTCTGCAACTGCGCCCAACAGGACTGGAAGCGCCAACGCCGTGGGATCACGCAAGACGATGGCGAGCACGATCGTCAGGGGGTAGGCGACGAGATTATTGAGCACCGTTCCCTTGGCGATTGCCCCGAATGCGAGCCTGGCGTTGATTCGCCCTCGGAGGACGAATCGAATTGGCGAGAGCATCATGGTCGCCGCGAGAATCCAGAAGAGGGTCACGAGACGCGGTTCGTCGAAGTGGGCGGCGATGGTCGGAGCGAAGATCAGCATCGGTACGACGCCGATCAGGTAGAAACCGTTGCAGAGGCCGAAGACCGTGCCGGTTCTGAAACGTCGTCGCGACGGCGGAAGGGTGACCAGGTAGGAAAGCGCGTCTCCACCTTGCAGAATCCCGGCGATCGCCTGGATACCGATCGCGATGGCGAAGACGCCAAAATCCTCATTGATCAAAACGAGCCCGGTAACCACCTGCGCGATCAAGGCGGCGATTCGCCCTAGAAGGCTGGCTGCAAGCATCAGACTGGCGCCGCGAGCGGCTTGGTGGGTGAGCATGGTCGGCCTGTGCAATTTGGTCGAACGGGGATCGGATTTCGATGGTTGTCCCGGGCAGTTTAGAATACGAGAATAGAGCGCCTCGGGATTTCGAGGTGATCGACCGGAACATCCCTGGGGAACTTTTATGAATTCGCGACGACAATGGCAGTTTATTTTGTGGGGGTCGGTTGCAAGCGTCCTGGGCGGGGCAACCTCGATCGCTCAAGCCACTCAAGAAAGGGCTATCCGACCTGCACGAGAGCGAATCATCGAGGGCTGGCTCATCGCGGGATCGTCCAACGATGATGGGCGGCGGAAGGTGGCGGTGCAACAGGTCGATTCCGGCGGCTGGCCGTCATTCGTCGACGATCGAGCAAAGGACGTCTATGACTGGGGCATCCGGCGGTTCTGGCTGCACAACCCATTCGGGACCCTCTCCGGCGAGGACATGCAATTTGATCAGTACCTGGATGCTCAAGAAGCAGGCCTCGACGTGCTCACTGAGAACTTTTCTGAGGCTTGGGGCCCCGTGGTTCGAGGCTCCTTCGGCGAACCCGTCGAACTTATTGCGTATATCGGTACTGCGGACCCCGAGGACAATCGTTTGAAGGCGACCTTCGAGTCCGAAGACTCAGCTCGCATCCTTGGGATGATGCTGGCTTCTGTGAAGCCAATTCTTCTGGCCGGCGCGTCACTTGGTGCCGACGCCGCGGTGAAACAGTCTGAAGATGGCCCTGCTTTTCACTTCTACAAGTACCTCGAGTCAATCGGAGTTCGGTCCTACGTCGAATCGCGACCGAGGCAGGCCAATCCAAAATGGTCCGAGTTTCCAGTGTTCGCCGTCGATAGCTGGTGGAAGCGATCCGATCCGGAGATTCATGAAGATTCCGCGGCCTGGGGGGCGCTCCCCAATTCCGAGATGCAGCGGGAGGTGGTTCGTTGGTTTAGTGGTTACCCGGGGAAAAGCACGGATCCTGTGGTTCTCAAAGCGCTCATTGCACGAACCCGAACAGCCCTTCTGAAAGGGGATACGGTCGTTCTCTCCACAGATGGCCTGCGAGCCGCCGGCGTTCCATTCGAGACACTCTTTGAGGGAATCGACGAGCAACTAGGCGTTGAATCCGAATCCTCCACCGAATCCTCTTCCAGATCGGGGATCGCCGGTACGTCTGTCAGTGCCTCCATCCGAAAGAAGAGATCTGCCGACCGGAGGTCAAATGCCGAGGACGGAGTTCCGAAGACCACCAAGCCATCTTCGACGACGAAAAGCGCCCGTTCCACCGAAGGCGTTCAGATCAAACCTACTTCTTCATCTCCGGTGAGGGGTGTGCAGAAGACGAAGTCCAAGGCAGGTTCGGTAGTGAAGCCTAAGGCGAAGTGATCGAGAGAAACTTCGACTCGTGGGCTTCGATGCTCATGGATACCAAAACAACGACGCCCCGCCGGACCTGGATCCTGCGGGGCGTTCTCATCTGCCATGCCAATCAGGATCGACGGCCGATGGCCGATCGATGTTCGAGGTCAGCCGTCCGTTTCCGGGGCGGAACCGAGGTCATCGTGGATTTGGAAATCCTCTTCGGAGGTCGCGCCGAATATCGGCTTGATCAAATTCATCATGAGTACGGTGATGACTGCGAGTCCGATGAGTTCGACGGTATAGAGGGCGACATCGCCGCGGCTGAATGCGAAGATCTTCGGGCTCATCGCGGCGAGCATCGCGATCGGCCAGGGGTTCAGCGGTTGTCGTCGCAGAATGTCGTCGAAGATCCGGAAGATGCCGCCCACGAGAAGTCCGTAGATTCCCGCGACCCACAATCCACCGTCATGGAATGCGTTTCCGATGATCCCAGGGCCCCAGTTCACATAGCCGTCGGAGAACTCGCCGAGGCTTTCAGGAAGGCTCTCGCCGAGTGCCTGCGGCTTGTTCGGCCAGAGTTCACGAGGGATTGGGTTGCTCAGGACGAATCGAAGGGTATGGAAGTAGTCCGGATCGCCGTTGCGATGGAATTCCTCGATGCACAGAAGTGACACGGTGATCGCATCCTCCTGAAGAAAGCCTGCGGCGTCTCCAGAGGTATCCAGTTGAAACTTCATCAACTGGCGAATTCGATCCATTGCAATACCACTGTCCGCATCACCCATGAAGTCGTGTCGGAATCCGCTGTACGCGAGAATCACGATTGAGGCTCCCACCCCGAGGGCGAGAATCCGACCGATGGTCGCGCTGGGGCGCTGGTACCGCCACCTTGCCCAGTACCAGGCGATTGGAATCGCGATCAGGGCGGCGAAGAGGGGATGCCGTCCGGCTCCGAAGAGGGCCACGAAGATCGCCAGCAGGAAGGCGGCTCCGGTTGCAGCGAGGTAGATCAGATTGGCGGTGTTTCGGAGCCAGCAGAAGAAGAACAATGCGACGCTGGCCGCGGGTAACAACTTGCCGAGGACGCTAATGATCTGGCCGACCACAGGAATCTGGACCGGGAGCGCGGATGCCAGCACACCAAACAACATCGCGACAAAGCCCACCGCGAGGATCGATGCGGCGCTCACCGTCGGCGAGGTACGCCATCGCTTGACCGCAATCTTTGGCGGGAGCGACCATCGGTTGTAGGCGAACCAGAAAGTCCCGAAGAACAAAGCCGTCCCTGCAAACAGAAGCAGAACGTCCGACATCGGGTGATTGCCGCGGTAGAGGCCGTTGACGCCGGTGGTCAACGCGGCGATTCCGAAGAAATTCGAACAGCCGAGGAAGAAGAGGTGCCGCGAGGTGATCAGGTCGTCACCGACCACGATGTAGTTGTACAGAATCGCGATCAGCGGCGCGAAGACCATGAGAACGCCGAAGATGGTGAGGGCGGTATCGATGGTCATCCGGAGATCAATCGTTCATCGGGGCGGCGACGGAGTGGCCGGCCTCTACCAGGGTCTTTTCACGTTTCGCGAGTTCGAGATCGGTGGCCACCATCATTTTGGCGAGTTCCTCGACCTTGGTTTTTGGAGTCCAGTTGAGCTTCTCTTTCGCCTTAGAGGCATCGCCGAGCAGTTCAGCGACTTCCGCAGGCCGGAAGTACCGAGGGTCGACTTCGATGAAGTCATCGGGGTCGAGCCCGACCTCGGCGAAGCAGAGTTCGCAGAATCGTCGCACGGAGATCATCTCTCCTGTGGCGATGACGTAGTCGTCGGCCTCGGGCTGTTGGAGCATGAGCCACATTGCTTCCACGTAGTCTCCGGCGAATCCCCAGTCGCGCATGGAGTCGAGATTGCCAAGGAAAAGCTTCTTCTGGAGGCCGAGCTTGATGCGACCGACGGCTCGGGTGATTTTACGAGTGACGAACGTCTCGCCTCGTCTCGGGCTCTCGTGGTTGAAGAGAATGCCGCACGAGGCGTGCATGTCGTAGCTCTCGCGATAATTCACCGTCATCCAGTGTGCGCAGACCTTGGCACAGCCGTAGGGTGACCTCGGATGAAAAGGTGTGGTCTCTTTCTGCGGAACTTCGTGGACCTTTCCGAACATCTCCGAACTCGACGCCTGATAGAACCGGATCTTGTGACCCGTCCGATCCTGCTGGTTCCGAATCGCTTCCAGAAGTCTCAAGGTGCCGGTGGCGACCACGTCGGTGGTGTACTCCGGTTGGTCGAAACTCACCCGAACATGGCTCTGGGCGCCGAGGTTGTAGACCTCGCACGGATCGATGTCCTGCATCAGTCGCATCAGACTGGCGGAGTCGGAGAGATCGCCATAGTGAAGCTTGAGCCTGATTCCACCCTCGTGCGGATCCTGATAGATATGGTCGATCCGGCCGGTGTTGAAACTGGCGGAGCGCCGGATAATGCCGTGGACCTCATAGCCCTTCCCGAGGAGCAACTCCGCGAGGTAACTGCCGTCTTGCCCGGTGATACCGGTGAGGAGTGCTCGTGGGGGTGTCTGATCTGTCATCTGGACTCCGAAACTGCAGCGAGGGGAAGGACGCCAGCTCACGAGGAAACTGGGGTCTCGGGGTGACCGGGCAGGTTAGTATCGGTTCTTCGCGGCTCAGGCTTGCGGAGTTCCAGCATCCTCGCGTACCGAAATCATCTGAACCGCGATTCTTCATGCGAGCGATCGGTTTCGTCGATGCTGACGCGGCGGAAGGTCGATGACTACGGGGAATCGAGCAGAGGCTACGAGCACGTCTTTTTTCGGAGAAACCATGGATCTTCAGGGTAAGAAAGTCGTGGTGACGGGTGGAGCCGGTTTCCTCGGGCGGGCGGTGCAGCAGAGGCTGAAGGACCGCGGCGTGGGGGAGATCGTCATTCCTCGGAAGAAAGATTACGACCTGGTCCACGAAGAGGCTGCAATACGGCTCTATAAGGACCACGATCCCGATCTCGTCCTCCATCTGGCGGCTGAGGTGGGTGGGATCGGCGCGAATCAGGACAATCCAGGTCGGTACTTCTTCGCCAATATGGCCATGTCGTTGCACCTGATCGAGCAGGCTCGCCTTCATGCCGAAGATCATCCGGACTTCAAGTTCGTTCAGGTCGGCACAATTTGCGCCTACCCCAAGTTCACGCCGGTCCCCTTCAAAGAGGAGGATCTCTGGTCGGGATATCCGGAGGAGACCAACGCGCCGTACGGAATCGCCAAGAAGGCCGCGATGGTCATGCTTGACGGGTATCACCGGCAATACGGCCTGAACTCCGCCTACGTTCTCCCGGTCAACTTGTACGGTCCGTTCGACAACTTTCATCCGCACACCAGCCATGTGATCCCGGCCTTGATTCGAAAGTGCATCTCGGCGGTCGACGATGGACGAGGTCACATCGAGTGCTGGGGAACTGGCTCGGCCAGTCGCGAGTTCCTCTATATAGATGATTGTGCCGAGGGGCTCGTTCGCACCGCCGAACTGCTTGATGAGCCGACGCCGGTCAACTTGGGCACGTGCATGGAGATCACGATTCGTTCGCTGGTGGAATTGATTGCGCGTCTTTCTGGGTTTGATGGCGAGATCCGCTGGGATCCGAGCAAGCCGGATGGACAGCCGCGTCGGTGTCTTGACACGAGCCGGGCGGAGAAACTTCTCGATTGGAAGGCTGAAGTGGACTTCGAAACCGGATTGCGTCAGACGATCGAGTGGTATCGAGAGAACCAGTCGCGAATCGTCGCAGCAGAGTCAGTGATCTGAATCCATGCGGGTCCTCCTGATCAACCAGGTCTTCTTTCCAGACGTTGCTGCGACGGCGCAGCACGGGCATGATCTTGCGCGCGATCTGGTGCGACATGGCCATGAGGTTTCCGCGATCGCGTCTCGCTCGCTCTACGGCCAGAAAGGTGCGGCGCTTCCTTCCCATGAGACGGTCGACGGGATCGAGATTCACCGGGTCGGCCGGTCCTTCTTTGGGAAGTCGAGCATCCTTGCTCGGGTGGCGGATTTCGCATTCTTCTATCTCGCCGCGATGATCCGGGCCCTGACTCTTCCGAAGCACGACGTGGTGATCTGCTTCACGACACCGCCGTTCATCGCGATGCTGGGGCGGATCCTCCGTCTCGTAAAGGGAACGAAGTTCGTCTACTGGGTCATGGACCTCTATCCCGATCTCCCCATCGCCTGTGGCGTGATGCGGCCGGGCTCGCTGGCGAGTCGCTTCTTCGAAAAAGTGAATCGTTCCTGTCTTCGTTCCGCCGATGCCGACGTAGTCCTCGGCCGGTGCATGGCCGATCTGGTTCGCAGCAAGGGCGTTCCTGAAGAACGAATCCGCATGATCGGTGTTTGGAGCGACCAAGAGGAAGTGAAGCCTGTTGCTCGCGAGTTGAATGCGTATCGTCGGGAATGGGAGATCGGCGAGCGGACTCTGATCATGTACTCGGGCAATTTCGGTATTGGACATGATGTCGAGACCTTCTTAAAAGCCGCTCGGGAACTTCAAAACGATGATCGGATCCGATTCGCATTCGTCGGTGGTGGCAAGAAAAAGGAGCAGGTCGAACGGTTCGTTCACGAGCACGGCCTTGAGTCGACCTGCATCATCGCGCCGTATCAACCCCGCGAACGACTTGATGAGCTCCTCAGCGCGGCCGACGCACATCTCGTCAGTCTGCTCGAAGGAGTGGAGGGGATCATGGTTCCCTCCAAACTCTTCGGCATTCTTGCCGCCGGACGGCCGGCGATCTTCATCGGCGACGAACGAAGCGAGATCTCCCTGGTCATCGTGGAGAACCAGTGCGGCGCCTCCGTTCGGCAGGGGGACGTCGATGCGTTGATCTCGAGCATTCGCGGCTACGCAGACGATCCCGGATCCTGCGTCGAGGCCGGCGGGCGAGCCAGGAACGCACTGGTCGAAGAGCACGGAGCGATCCATCGCCTCGCAGCGTGGCGAGAACTTCTCGAAGAACTGTCCGGCGACGCCGGCGATCCAAACCCCCGCGGGAGCCAAGACGCGTGATCAAATACGTCTTCATCCAGAACGAACCGTTCCTTCTTCCGAAGGTCCTCGACAAGTACCTTCGTGACCACCATGACACCACGGCCGGGGTGAATATCCAGAGTGTCGCCCAAGGGAAGCGCACGGTGTTCCAGACGGCGATGGAGCTTCGACGCCTCTACGGTTTTGGCTACTTTCAGTGGAAGCTCCGAAAGTACCTGATCAAGAAGATCCTCGGCAAGATCGAAAACGACTGGATCGGATCGACGAAGCGATGTCATTCGGTTCGGGCCGTCGCGAGGAAGTACGGCGTGGAAGTAACCGAAGCGATCGACGTCAACAGCGAGGCGTTTCTGGCGCATCTCCGAGAGAAGAAGGTTGAGTTCATTCTTTCCATCTCGGGGACCCAGCTCTACAAGAAGAAGCTTCGGGAACAGACGCCGAAGGGGATCGTCAACTGCCACGGCGCGCTGTTGCCGAAGTATCGGGGACTGATGCCGAGTTTCTGGACACTGGCCAACGGCGAGAAGGAAGGTGGCGTCTCCGTGCATTTTGTCGATGCGAAGCTCGACAACGGTCCGATCCTGGTGCAGAAGCGCTACCGTCTCAATCCGTGGGATTCGCTCGAGGAGGTCATGGCTCGATCCAAGGATCTGGCGGCAGAGGCCATTCTCGAATGTGTTCGACTGGTGGAAGCCGGCGATCCGCCGCTGATTCCGAATCTCGCAGAGGAATCGACTCACTTCTCGATGCCCACCGCCGAGGACCTTCGGAGGCTACGGGCAGGAGGACATAGGCTCGTGTGAATCTTCACCAGCCGATTTTGGATGCTCATGACCAGATGACTCGAGACCCGAACCAACCTTCCATCGACGCTCCGCTCCGTTCGGACGGTGAGGTGGTGAACGCGCTCAGTTTCGATATCGAGGACTGGTTCCATCTGGTCGACATCGAAGCCGTGTCTGACACCGATCGGTGGGGTTCCTTTCCATCGATCGTCGAGCATCGAACCGAAGAGATTCTCGAAATCTGTGCGCAGCATGATGCCACGGCGACCTTCTACTTCCTCGGTTGGATCGCAGAACGGTATCCCGGGTTGGTGCGTCGCGTGGTGGAGGCGGGACACGAGATCGGAACGCACTCGTATTGGCATCGCAAGGTGTGCGATCTCGACGAGGCCACCTTTCGCGAAGATCTGTCCCGTTCGATCAAGGTGATTGAGGATGCGGGGGGGGCCGAAGTGACGTCCTTCCGCGCGCCGAGTTTTTCGATCACCCCGGGGACCGAGTGGGCCTTCGACGTGCTTCTGGATGCGGGGCTGCGATACGACGCGAGCCTCTTCCCGGTCGCTCGCGAGAACGGGGGCTATCCCTGTCCCGAGACTCCGCACCTGTTCACGTCCACACCGTCCGGTCGGGTCATGCCGGAACTTCCGATGAGCCTCATGCGACTTGGTCCGAGACGAGTCGGATTCTCCGGAGGTGGGTATCTGCGACTCTTTCCGACCTGGCTCATTCATCGCGGCTTCAGAGCACTGAATCGTCGCGGGATTCCCGGGGTGGTCTATCTTCATCCTCGCGACTTCGCGCCGGATTGCCCGATGGTTGAGATGTCTCGCGCCAGACGGTTCAAATGTTACGTCGGGCTCTCCAGCACAGCGGCGAAGCTGCACTCCGTTCTCTCGAGGTATCGGTTCGCCTCCTGCGGGACGGTGATGGCCCAACGATTCCCAGACCTGGAGATCGCTTGATGGACGTCATGATAATCACCAAGAACGAGGAAGCCAACATCGGCATCTGCCTCGAAGCACTCCAGGGATGGACGCAGAAGATCTTTGTGGTCGACAGTGGTTCGACCGATCGAACTCGGGAGATCGTGGAGTCGTCTGGTGCGACGTTTGTTCACCATGACTGGGCGGGGTACGCGGCGCAGAAAAACTGGGCGCTGAACAACCTTCCGTTCGAAGCCGACTGGACGCTGATCATCGATGCCGACGAAGTGGTGACGCCCGCACTTCGAAAAGAGATGGAGGCGGTCCTGGCAAAGGACGTCGACGCGGTGTCCGAATCAGCGTTCTATCTGAATCGCCTGTTTTACTTCCTCAACCGCCCGATCCGGAACTGTGGGTATTTTCCGAGTTGGAACCTGAGGCTCTTCAAACGGGGGACCGCGCAGTACGAAGACCGAGCGGTCCATGAGCACATGGTCGTGGATGGCGAAGTGGCCTATCTCAAGGAACCGATGATCCACGACGATCGTCGTGGGATGGAACACTCGATTGCGAAGCACAACAGCTACTCGACCCTTGAGGCGCAGGAGATCCTCCGCGGCCGTGATGAGGCGGACTCCCCGGCTTCGGGTCTGGAGTCGAGCCTCTTCGGCAATCCGCTGGAGCGGCGACGTTGGTTCAAACAGAAGATCTACCACGCTCTTCCGGCTCCGTGGATCTTTCGCTTCCTCTACATGTACGTCTGGCGACGCGGTTTTCTCGATGGGTCGACGGGGCTTCGGTTCAGTCTGTTCATCAGCGCCTACGAGTTTCTCATCTCGCTGAAGATTCGCGAACTTCGCCTTAACCGGGCACCGCGGCTACCGAAACCAATGGACCCCACAAGTCCTTGCAAGGACCTTCCGGTCACCGTTGTTGTGTCGGTGCTGAACGAGGAGAAGAACCTCTCCGCCTGCCTGAGTCGGCTCGGCCGGTTCGCAAAGGTTTTGGTGGTCGATTCGGGGAGTACCGACCAGACTTGCAGGATCGCCGCTGAATACGGGGCGGAGGTTGTCGACTACGGTTGGAACGGCCAAGTCCCCGAGAAGCGAAACTGGGTTCTGCAAAACCACAAGTTTGATACTCCGTGGATCCTCTTCCTTGATGCGGACGAGTACGTCACGGAGGACTTCTGCGATGAATTGGCGACGCAACTTCCGGAGACCACCCACGACGGGATGTGGCTCTCGTATCGCAACTTTTTCATGGGCCGCCACCTTCGCCACGGACCTGCCTTCACGAAGTTGGCGTTGATTCGAACCGGTAGCGGCGAGCACGAGCGAATCGACGAGGAGCGATGGAGTCACCTCGGCATGGAGGTGCACGAGCATCCCGTGCGCCGGGGAAGTACCGGCAAGATCGCGGCGTCCATCGACCATGAAGACTTCAAGGGCCTCGAGTCCTACATCAACATGCACAACGAGCATTCGTCATGGGAAGCGAAGCGGTATGCCAAACTGGTCGAGGCCGGCCAGTCCGGCTTCACCCGACGAGAACGTCGCAAAAACGGCGCCATTCGTAAATGGTGGTTAGCTCCGGGCTATTTCCTCGTGAGCTACTTCTGTCGGTTCGGAATGCTCGACGGCTTTCCGGGATTTGGTTTTGCGATGCTCAAGTGCATCTACTTCTTCCAGATCCGCCTGAAGATCATCGAGCTCGAGAGCACTGGGGATGAGATCTCCTCGGCTCGGAGTTGATCAATCATCAGAATCCGTCCCCGAGGGAGTTCGGTCGAATTTTCTCATGGCGATCTCTCTCCCGGGGTTGCCCACCGTCACCGTCCACGGCTTTGCGTCTCGAACCGCGACTGCGGCAGCACCGATCACCGCGCCTTCACCCACTGTGACGCCGGGCATGATGAACGCTCTGGCACCGATGAACGCGTCCTCGCCGATGTCGATGGGACCCACGATGAGCGGCAGCGTAGAGACCGAGAGATCGTGGCTTCCACCGCAGAGGTAGGTGCCCTGGGCGATGGTGCATCGCGATCGCAGAATGCACTCGCCGAGGTTGTAGACCTCGCTGTCGGGGCCGAGGCAGGCCCGGTGATGGAGTTCCAATTGCCAGGGAATGCGGATTCGGCACGTCGCGGCGACGTAAGGGCGTCCCTCAATTCGGCAACCGAAGAGACGAAGCACCAGCAGACGCCATTGATTGAGTGGGTTCGGCGTCCATCGGCAGGCCATCGTCCACACGATCTTGAAGACGATCACGCCGAGTCGCTCTCGGAACGACCAAGGGCTGGCATAGGCGCTGGCCTGATCATTTTGCTTTAGGTGCAGCCGATCCTTGGGGCGAGTACTCACGGTCGGTGCCGTCCTTCCCGAAGTTCGTCGATGGACTCCTGAAAATCCGCAAGGTACGAGTCTGCGATCTTCTCGATTCCGTATCGGCTGGCGGCGGTGATCGCCTCCGCGGAAAGTCGTTGACGCAGTTCAGGATCGTCGGAAAGCCGTTCCAACGCCTCGGTGAGAGAGTCAATCTCCCCGTCGCCCCGGGTGAAGACGAGGCCGGTTCGATCATTTTGGATGTAGGCCGAATACTGGGGAAGATCCGCGACCACGGGAGGTAGGCCGCAGGCCATGGCCTCCAAGGGGGCCACCGGGGAGGCCTCGCCTTTCGCCGCGATCGATGGATAACAGTAGAGGTCGGCACTTCGGAGCTCGTCGGCCAACGCAGTGGGATCCGCGACCCCACCGGGAAGTTCCAAGGGAGCGTCGCCAGCAAGGTCCTTGAGCCGTCGAACGTAGTCTGGCCCACCGCCTCCATCGCCCTTTGCAGAGGGGCCGACCAGACGGAGTTCAAAGTTCCGTCCGCGGCTGAGAAGGCGTTGCCAGGCTTCAACGAGCAGATGCAGCCCCTTTTCGGGGTGAATGCGGCCTGTATAGAGGATGCGAATCGGGCGATCAGAGGGCGTTTCAGCTCGGGTCTCAATCGGGTGGAAGACCTCTAGATCCACAGGATTGCCGATCAGGGAGATCCGGTCGGCGAACGCCGGACGTTCCCCGGAGATGCCGTCGACGATGGCCTGTGAAACGGTCGAAATCCGATCGACGCCTCCGTAGAGGAACATCTGCCCCTTCGGAAATCGCTGCACATGCATGTTCAGGACCCCCACTCCAGCGCTGGCGCGGCGTTTTTTGGATCGGAGAATCCAGGGGAGCCAGAAGCAGTTGGTGACCGTCACGTCTGCCCGGGGGAGGTGCCTTCGTGCGGATCTGGACCAACCGAAGTCCCGGATGATGTCCATCTTGACGTTCGATCCGCGGTCGAGAAGCGGGAGACGCAAAAATCGGATCCCATCGATCGAGTCGCCCCGAGGCAGATCGGGGTGATCGGGGCCGATGACCGTGGTGGGGTGTCCACGGCCGGCGAAGGTCGCGGCCAGACGCCACCACACCTTCTCGATCGCGCCACTGGGCGCGGGCGGCGGCGGCTTGAATGGGCCCAACACGATATTGATGTGCATCGAGCGAATGCCTCCGGATCCGGAACTGGATCGCGAGGTCGTAGGATACGCTTCGGGACCCGCGGCCGTCGTTCCGGTCGTGACCCTTCCCCGACTCCTCGAACTGAACCGGAACGGTTGATGCCCCTTCGACTCCACGACACTCTCGAGCGACGCGTGATCGACTTCACTCCCCTCGATCCGTCCGGCCCTGTGACGTTCTATACCTGCGGCCCAACGGTCTACGACTATGCACACATCGGCAACTTCCGGTCTTTCCTGAATGCCGATGTGCTCCGAAAGACCCTTGAATTCCTCGGTCACGACGTGCGGCACGTGATGAACATCACCGATGTGGGTCACATGACCGATGACACGGTCGCGGATGGCGGAGGCGAGGACAAGATGGCGGTCGCGGGCAAGCGACTCCAGGAGGCGAAGAAATCGGGATCCCTTCCCGATGGCGTCGAGCTTGATCCCAACGACCCGACCGCGATTGCCGACTTCTACGCCGCGGCGTTCGTGGAGGATGCACGGATTCTCGGGCTCGGTGTCGTCGAGGATGCGGATGCCGATCCCGCCCTGATGCCGCGACCGTCACGGTGGGTGCCGCAGATGATCGCGTTGATCGAGCGTCTCATCGAGCGGGATAACGCCTACGTCGGCGGCGATGGCGCGGTGTATTTCTCGGTGCAGAGTTTCCCCGACTACGGTCGACTGAGCGGGAACACGATCGATGCGCTTCGAGAAGGAGAAGGCGGCCGGATCAGTGCAAACAATCAGGCGGCGAAGCGACACCCCGCCGACTTCCTGCTTTGGAAGCCGGATCCGTCGCACCTCATGCGATGGGTCAGCCCTTGGGGAGAGGGATATCCGGGATGGCATCTCGAGTGCAGCGCTATGGCCCTCGGGCTTCTGGCACCGGAAAGCGGGGAATTCGCCGGGCAAATCGATCTTCACTCCGGCGGCGAGGACAACATTTTCCCGCACCACGAATGCGAGATCGCGCAGAGTTGCGCCGTCACGGGCAGTCCACGGTTTGCGCGGAACTGGTTCCACACGCGGCACCTCGTGGTCGAGGGCGAGAAGATGTCCAAGTCGAAGGGGAACTTTTTTACGGTGAGGGACATTCTTTCGAAGGGCGCGACGCCCGCGGCGCTCCGGCTCGAACTGGTTCGAACGCACTACCGGCAGAATGCGAATTTCACGTTCCAGGGCCTTCGAGACTGTGGTCGCATGGTCGATCGTTGGTGCCGACTGGAAGCTCAGCTCGAATCCGGACGGGTGGTCGCCGGCGACGGCGCCGGACCGCTGGAATCCGCCTTGCCGGGATTCACCAACGCCATCAGTGACGACCTCAATCTTGCCCGCGCCATCGGAGTACTCAATGAGGCGGTCAATGCAAGTCGCATCGAAGCCGATGCCGCCGTCGGCGATTCGAGCCGCGCGACCTCGGAACTCGCGGCGCTGCGGCGGATGAACGAGGTGCTGGGAGTACTCGAGCGGAACGACACGTTCGCCGCCGCCGGTGATGACGACTTGGCCGGGCAGGTAGAGGCCCGCATCGCCGCGCGGGCGGAAGCCAAGGCCGGCAAGGACTGGCCCACCGCGGATGCGATTCGAGACGAATTGACCGCCCTTGGAGTCGCGATCAAGGATGGGCCTGAAGGCACCACCTGGTCGCGAATCGTCGAGTGAATACCACCCCGACCGAGATCCAAGGTCGACCTCCGGTCATCGGATTGACCGGCGGGATCGGCGCCGGAAAGAGCGCCGTGGCAACGATCTTCGCGGAACTTGGTTGTGTGGTGAGCGACTCCGACCAGGATTCAAGAGTCATCCTCGCGGAGCCGGAAGTGCTGGAGACGATTCGCGGGTGGTGGGGTCCCGGGGTGATCACCAGTGATGGAAAGCCTGATCGTTCCGCGATTGCGGAACACATCTTTCGGAATTCGGAAGATCGTGCCCGACTTGAGCGTCTGATTCATCCGAGAGTTCATATGGCGCGGGAGCACGCGTTCTCCGCCGCGCCTCCCTTGACTCGGGCCTTGGTCATCGACGCGCCGCTGCTCTTCGAGGCCGGGATCGACGCGTCATGCGACGCCGTCATTTTCGTCGACACACCGGCAGAAGTCAGACTCGAACGCGTTCGTTCGAATCGTGGTTGGGACGAGTTTGAATGGTCTCGCCGCGAGTCGGCCCAGATGCCCCTCGCGGAGAAACGGTCGCGAGCCACGGTGGTGATCGACAATTCCGTGGGAATTGACCGTCTTCGGCCCAAGGTCGAAGCGGTCTTAAACGCCCTTGCTCCACGTTGAGGGACCTTTGGTCGGATTGCCAGCATCGCTAGACGTGATCATGCGTGATCATGCGTGATCATGCGTGATCAAGTCTGATCATCGGATCGCGGGGGTGTCCTGAGCTGATTCTGATGCCGGATCGATCCAAAAAACCGGCTCTATCGTGATGAACCCTCCGGAAGAGGCTTGACCAGAGCCGAAAGTCGGTCCATCATGCACTTGCACGGGAACGCCCTGTCGCTTCCCCCCCTCACAACGTGTCGCCTGTCGAGCCGTGCTCGAAGATCCAACGGGTCATCCAGCGGATCCCCACGGCACCCCGGTCTCATCATCGACCGTCGCAGGCCACCCTCCATCAGGTTGTTCCAACCATGACAAGCAAGTCCCGTCGTCGTCGCCGTAAACCCGGCGGTAGTTCCTCCTCTCACGGTGGCAATGCCGCCGCCTCGATCACGTTGGCACCAGGTTCGGTCCCGAGTGACGAGCAACTCGAGCTGGAGGCTGCCGAACTGGAGGAAGAACTGCAGGAGAGATACAACCTCGCGAAGAAGAGCGATCTTGATCTCGCGAAACTCCAGAAGCTGAGCAATCCCGAGCTTCTGAAAATCGCGAAGAAGGAAAAAATCGAGGACGCCGGGACCCTGCCCAAGCAGAAGCTGGTGTTCGAGATCCTTCGGAAGCGAGCTGAGAAAGCTGGCCTGATGATGGCCGAGGGCACGCTCGAAGTGATGCCGGAGGGCTTCGGATTCCTTCGCAGCGCTGAGTACAGCTACCTCCCCTGTGCCGACGACGTCTACGTCAGCCCGAGTCAGATTCGGCGCTTCGGTCTTCGCCGTGGCATGGTCGTGAAGGGCCTGATCAGACCGCCGAAGGAAGCCGAGACCTACTTCGCGATGCTCCGAGTCGAGGAAGTCAACGGACGGGACCCCAAGGTTCTTCATGACCTTCCGATCTTTGAGAATCTGACACCGCTTCATCCGGACCGGCGAATCAAGCTGGAATTGCCCGATGAACCGACTCGGCTTGAGCCCCGGATCATCGACATGGTCACTCCGCTCGGCTTCGGGCAGCGGGCGCTGATCGTCGCACCGCCTCGGACCGGCAAGACGGTGATTCTCCAACAGGTCACCAACGCCATTGCTCAGAATCACCCGGAAGCGAAGGTGATCGTGATGCTGATCGACGAACGTCCCGAAGAAGTCACTGACTTCAAGCGAAATACGCCCGACACCGTTGAGGTGGTCGCGAGTACGTTTGACGAAGAGGCCACCCGGCACATCGCCGTCGCCGAGATCGTCATGGAAAAGGCGCGACGCATGGTTGAATTCGGCGACCACGTCGTGATTCTGCTCGACTCGATTACGCGGCTCGCACGTGGCTACAACAATGGCATGTCAGGATCTGGAAAAATCGGTTCCGGCGGCGTCGACAACGCCGCACTCATCAAACCCAAGAAGTTCTTCGGTTCGGCTCGAAACATCGAAGACGGCGGATCACTGACAATCGTCGCGACGGCGCTGGTCGATACCGGAAGTCGGGCCGATGACGTGATCTTCGAGGAGTTCAAGGGAACGGGTAACGCGGAGCTTCATCTGGACCGGAAACTCGTCGAGAAGCGGGTTTATCCTGCGATCGACATCGCGGCGAGCGGAACCCGACGGGAAGAGTTGCTGCTCGATCCAAAGGAACTCGAACTCATTACGCGGCTTCGCAAGGTCGTCTCGGACATGAACGTCGTCGAGGCGATGGAACTGCTGCGGTCGAGACTCATCAAGACCAAGAGCAATGGCGAGTTCCTGATGACCATGAGCATGGGCTGAACGGCCCGGAAGCCAACGGAGGCGGCCTGATCCGCCCGATCGTTCCGATCGGTCATGAGAGGAAAAGCGGTTTGCCGTGGCCGACCGGGACGAGAAGAACCTCCCGGAACCCCGGAACCGGGCCGGGTGGTCTGCGGATGACTGCAGGTCCTTCTCGGCGACCGGAATTCCGGACGTCGATCACTTTGGGGCCCTGTGGGATTGATGAGAGCGTCGGACTCGGATTCACGGCCTCTCTACGGCACAATGAACGACGTCGAGCGGTTCTGACGGGTATCGTCGATTGATGAGACGACCCACCGACCCAGGCGAGAATTCGGAGATTCGCGTGCGAGTAATCAAGAATCATCAGAATCATCAGAATCATCGCGGTTTGACCCTCGTTGAGATTCTGACCGTGATCGGGATCATCGTCGTCCTGTTGGCGATTCTTCTTCCGGGCTTAGGCACGGTGAATCGAACGGCTCAGCAGGTGACCAGCGAGAACAACCTGCGTCAGATCTTCATGTTGACGACGAACTACTCGACGGACAATCGCGAGTTCATCGTGCCGTCCAGTTTCGACTACCGGAACGCGAGCTACGCCGGGAAAATCCGCAGGGACAGTCCGGCGGGCGTCGCCCCGTTGATCGGGCCGAGTAACGGTGGAAACTTCCCTCTAGGAAGTTTCGAGAACGTCGGATCCTGGGCGGACATCCTCTGGACCTACACCGATTTGAGCGCCAACGGCATTCTCATCCCGTTTGAGGCCGGTACGAATCCGGATGGATACAACTATCGCTACGACGCTCCGGACCGGGTCGTCTTCCAGTCGGACCGTAGTTTTAAGAATATCCTTCGAAGCACGGTCCCGATGACGAAGACCGCCAATGGTACGGAAGCAACCCCCTTCGGCGATGGTGCGAGAGCATCGGAAGTCGGCCAGCCGGGGTACTTCGCGGCTAACGACTGGTTCAGGATCAGTGGTCCCGACTCGCAGTGGTATTCGAGACCGCAGATCCGATTCCCCGCCAAGTCCGTGTACATGGTCGATTCCCTTGCCGGCGAGACGATCAACCCAACCACCGAAGGCTGGGGAGATCTGGGAGCGGGGTACCAAACCCAAGTCGACTTCCGATACATCGGTGATACAGCCCTCTTTCTCACGCTCGACGGTGCGCTCAAATCAGAGACCGCATTCGTCGACCTCGACGAGATCGAAGATCGCGGGTATCTGATCCACGGGCTCGATGCGCGGCCGGTGGACGGACACGACCACCCGGATCCCTGATTCTTGATTTCGGTTTCCTGATGGTGGTGCCGCAGTGTTGTGAACCTGGGCTCGGCCATTCTTGACGGGGGTTGACGATGGCATCTTCTGGATGTTTCGTGGAGAAGCAGCCCCACTCGATGACTTTCGCATTCGCGACGACGTCGAGGTCTGATCAGGTCCTTGGCAACCCACGCACGAATCCGAACGGAAATTCCGCTTGAAGTGCCATTTTTGGGCCATGAAGGCTGATTTATTCGGACGTGATATCGTACCGGCGATCGGAGGCATGGCTTCGTGGTCAGGGCCCCACGTTCAAGGTTGGATGGCGTCTGCAAAGTCTTGCCTTCCCGCCGGTATCCGCTACACTCTGCGATCAGCCGTCCCCCATGGGACGGTTTTTCTTCAGCGGTCGTCGAGCTCTACCGACAATCGCCTAGATCGCGTGGGTGGTCCGTCCGCCCGACAAGTTGATGATTGGCGGTGCTTCGGCACCCGTTCCATGCCGCCGTAGCTCAGTGGTAGAGCACACCCTTGGTAAGGGTGAGGTCACGGGTTCGAGTCCCGTTGGCGGCTTCAAGAATCTACGGGAATGGCCATGTGATTCATGTGGTGCATTCCTAATCGGAACCCGACTGAAGGTGGTCGGGCAAAACCCCTCCGGAGGAATGGTCCACGAACGGACCGGAACTCCAACCGTCGATCGCCGTCCGGTCACACACTGACTCTGATGGCGCGAATTCAGGAGATGCCCGCAGATGGCAAAGGAAGTCTTCAAGCGGACCAAGCCGCACGTCAACGTGGGCACCATCGGTCACGTCGATCATGGCAAGACCACGCTCACCGCAGCAATCACCACGGTTCAAGCGGCGAAGGGCCTTGCAAAGCCGATTGCCTACGACGAAGTCGCGAAAGCGTCCGAGTCGGAAGGTCGTCGAGACCCCACCAAGATCCTCACGATCGCGACCAGTCACGTCGAGTACGAGTCGGAAAACCGGCACTATGCGCACGTTGACTGCCCCGGTCACGCCGATTACGTAAAGAACATGATCACCGGCGCCGCCCAGATGGACGGCGCGATTCTGGTGGTCTCAGCTTCCGACGGCCCGATGCCTCAGACTCGCGAGCACATCCTGCTCGCTCGTCAGGTCGGTGTCCCGAGAATGGTCGTGTTCCTCAACAAGTGCGACCTCGTCGATGACGAGGAACTCCTCGAGCTCATCGAGCTTGAGGTTCGCGAACTGATGACCAAGTACGACTTCCCCGGCGACGACGGCCCGGTCATTCGTGGTGCGGCTTTCCCCGCACTCTCGAACCCCGAAGATGCCGAGAAGAGCGCGTGTATCGGAGAGCTTCTTGAAGCCCTCGATACCTACATCGAAGAGCCGGTGCGGGAAACCGACAAGCCCTTCCTGATGTCCATCGAAGACGTCTTCTCGATCAAGGGTCGCGGTACCGTCGCGACCGGCCGAATCGAGCGTGGCATCATCAAGGTCGGAGACGACGCCGAGATCGTCGGCCTCTCCGCCGAGACACTCAAGACGACCGTTACCGGCGTCGAGATGTTCCAGAAGACCCTTGACGAGGGACGAGCCGGCGATAACGTCGGTTGCCTTCTTCGTGGTGTCGAAAAGGAGCAGATCCAGCGTGGTCAGGTGCTGGGCAAGCCCGGCAGCATCAAGCCTCACACCAAGTTCCAGGGTCAGGTCTATGTCCTGACCAAGGAAGAGGGTGGTCGCCACACGCCGTTCTTCTCCGGCTACAAGCCCCAGTTCTACTTCCGTACCACGGACATCACCGGCAAGCTCACCCTCTTGGGTGGTGCTGAAATGTGCATGCCCGGCGATAACGTTGAACTCGAGGTCGACCTCGAGGGCAAGGGCGTCGCGATGGAAGTAGGCGTTCGTTTCGCAGTTCGCGAAGGTGGCCGAACCGTCGGCTCCGGCGTGGTTACCGCGATCGTCGAGTGATACCGAATTGATCGGTGTTTGGAGCCCGGCTTCGGCCGGGCTCCGACCCCGACTCGACGGTTCGATGAGGCCATCCGGCCTTGCAGTCAATTGAGAGACCCCAGAAGGGTGATGCGGCAATGGCCAAGAGAGCACAGAATCGTGAGTTCGTCTGGCTTCAGTGCACCGAGACCGGTGAGCTGAACTATCGAACCAATATTCGCGTTAAGGGCGGTATCGACGAGAAGGTCAAGGAGGGCTTCAAGAAGTACTCCCCCTCTCTTCGAAAGCACACTCTGCACAAGATCAAGCGGAAGTGATCGGCGATTCTGGTCGCGGCCTCGGCCCCGGCTTCTGCCGCATCAACCTCCTACGCCAGTAGCTCAATTGGCAGAGCAGCGGATTCCAAATCCGCAGGTTGAGTGTTCGAGTCACTCCTGGCGTGTTTCCAGACCGAATGCGGATCCACCTGACGGATTCGAATGGTCCGCTCCAGTCTTTGTTCATAGTTGGAATGTACGCAATGTCAACGGCGATCTACAAAAAGGGCCAGGGCCACTGGACTCGGCAAATGTCCACGATCGCCGGCGGGCTCATTGTCCTGCTTGGCGCGATGTGGTTCGCCGACTTTTTTAAGAACTCCGGTTGGTTCGAACTGGATCCAATCTACTTCCGAGCGATTGCTGGCGTCCTCTGGGTCGGTGTCTTCGGATTCTTCCTGTACTACTTCATCTGGCTCAAGCCACGGTCGGTCGATTTTCTCGTGGCCACCGAGTCCGAGATGAAGAAAGTGAACTGGTCCTCCCGCCGCGAGGTGGTCGGATCGACGATCGTGGTGATCGCGCTTTCAGCCGGTATCGCCGGATTCTGCAAGGTGTGGGACCTGATCTTTGTCACGTTCTTCAGCGCCATCAAGGTGCTTGATACCCCGGCCTGATCACGACGGAGTTCATTCCGTCCCGGTCAATCGGGATTCGAGGTGCATTCATGATCGTTTCCGATGAAAAGCCCATCGAGGGTGACCAGCAGAATCCAGTAGAGACTTCGGCGAACGACATGCCGGAGAAAGCCGACGTGTCGACCAAGCCGACCAAGCCGACGAAGTCGACGAAGTCGACGGCGACGAAGCCGGAGGTCAAGAAGCCCGAGGTCAAGAAGCGCACGCTCGCTTCTGGCCGCGAGGCGACGACGATCGTCGGTGGTCCGACGCTTGAGAACTTCGGCGGCGTCGCCACCCATCGCATCGTCAACGAGGCCCCTGATCGCCCGGCGACGGAATCAGGCGACAGCACGGACAGCGGTGAAGAGGTCCAAGGCGAATTCGATCCCGCGTCCGACCTGCCGATGTACCGACCCGGTTTCGACTGGTTCGTGCTGCGTGTCGCGAGCAACAAGGAATCGGGCGTTCGAGAGACGCTGCTTCGCAAGGTCCAGATCGAAGGCATGGAGCATCTCGTCGGCCGAATCATGGTGCCGACCGAGAAGACCCAGTCGATCAAGGGCGGCGTGAGTCGCGTCTCTGAGACCAAGCTCTATCCCGGCTATGTGTTCGTCGAGATGTCGCTGGAATCCGACGGTCGAATCCCGCAGGACGTGTTCTTCCTCATCAAGGAGACCACGGGCGTCGGTGATTTCGTCGGCACGGCCGGACGACCCACGCCGATGGCGGGCCACGAAGTCGAGAAAATGCTTTTCGACTCCCGGAAGCCCGACGAAGCACCGCAGGTCAAGATGGAATTCCAGCCCGGCGATCCGGTCACGATCAAGGAAGGCCCCTTCGAGAACTACGAAGGAACGGTCGACGAGGTCATGCCCGACAAGGGACTGGTTCGCATCCTGGTCACGATCTTTGGTCGCCAGGCTCCGATCGAACTCGAATACTGGCAGATCGCCAAGGCGGACGAATAGGTCGGAAGCGACGGGTTGTTTCCCTCGCCTCTCTTGAATCGATGCCGCCCGAGAGGCGTCTCTCGACGGGTGGCCCTTGGGCCTTCGGGAGCTCTTGGGGGAGGATGATCCTCGCCGGTACACTGGTGGCGCCTTCAGGGAGGCCTCTTCATGCACAACACGCTTCACAGATTCCTCTGCCCCGTCCTCTTCCTCGCCCTCGGATTGTCGAGCGTCGGGTGCACGCCGCACGCCACATTCCCTTCCGACGGCGGCACCGAGTTTCTGGCTCCCGGGATGTATCCCGCCCCGCAGTTGATGGGCATGGGACTCAAGGCCACCTATGAGAAGACGGTTGGGGATCTTTCTCTGGTTCCCGCATCGGTCGAAGGTGAAGCAGCGGCCCTGCCGGCATTGGTGTACGCGCTCCCCGAAGGCGTCAGTAGTGGCGATTGGAAGCAGGTCGGAATCCAGACCGACATCGACAGTGCACGCGAAGCCACGCGGGCTGATGTCACGAATGGCACGCCGATCTGGGCGGTGAAACAACTTCGAATTCGTTCCAACCGAGCGGAAGTGGACGTCGTCTATCCGAGCGGTGGCGATCTGTACCAACTGGCGACCGTGATCTTCAAGTCCGAGCCGTTCAGGCCGTTCAAGTTCGAGGCGTTCCAGCGTTGGTTGATTCCTGAAGACGCACCCGTCTGCCATCATCCCGTTGAAGTCGCGAATGCGAAGGCTGAAGCTGAAGCCGAGGCTGCTCGCAAGGCTGCGGAAGCGAAAGCGACCGCGGACGCTGAAGCCGAGGCTGCTCGCAAGGCCGCGGAAGCGAAAGCGACCGCGGATGCTGAAGCCGAGGCTGCCCGCAAGGCTGCGGAAGCGAAAGCGACCGCGGATGCTGAAGCCGAGGCTGCTCGCAAGGCCGCGGAAGAGAAAGCCACTGCAGATGCGGAAGCCGAAACCTCGGCCGCGGAATAATCCCCGTCGTTCTCATGACGGCATCTTCCGCCGAGACATGGGAATCCGATGACCAAGGCCGGTCGAATTCAGCAGGACCCGTCACATCAATTCATGGATTCATGGATTCGACGGTAAGACCGCTCGGACACCCCGTGTTCGGGTTCCCTGAGCACGGGTGCTCATCGAGGAACTGATCGACGATGAATGACTCCACGAATCCTCCGTCTGGAAATAATGCTCCCGCTTCGAAGACACCACGTCGCATCATCGTGGGAATTACCGGAGCGAGCGGCGCGTGCTACGCGGTTCGGGTGATCGAACTCCTCGCCGCGTGTGGAATCGAGACGCACATCGCGTGTTCCAGCCTCGGGAGACGACTTCTGGCCGAAGAGATGGGAATCACCCAGTTGGATCCGGATGCCCTGAGCGGGGGTCTTGGTGAACGACTCGTGATTCATCCGGGGAACGACGTCGGGGCGGCCTGCGCCAGCGGCTCGTTCAAGCACGATGGAATGATTGTGGTTCCCGCGTCGAGCAATACGCTGGCGAAGATCGCGTACGGCATCAGCGATAACTTGGTGCAGCGAGCGGCCCAGGTGACGCTCAAGGAGCGTCGTCCATTGGTGATCGCTCATCGGGAGTCCCCGATCGGCATGGCGGAGATCGAAGCCATGCGGAAAGCCACACAGGCTGGAGCGATCGTGGCGCCGCTTTCCCCAGGTTTCTACCTCGAGCCGAACTCGATACAGGATCTCGTGGACTTCATGGCTGGCCGCCTTCTCGACCTCGTGGGGGTTGATCATGGCCTGCAGATCAGGTGGGACAAGCACCTCGAGTCGCGTCGTGTTCGTCCGGAGTGAAGCGTCCGGATAACGGCTGGATGATTCCTAGAATTTGAATAATTGTGACAGACTCACTTGCCCCTCGGCGGTCTGGTGTCACATTCCCAGAGTCCTGATTTTAGTTCGGGTGGCTCTTGAGACACCACGTAATTTCAGGGACGACATTTGGGAACGTAGAGGGAAAGGGACTCCACTACGACATCCTGAAGAGTTTTTCGCTCAGGCATTGTGCACGATGCACTCTTGATGCTTGGCGATATCTGGCGAGGTTATCCCTCGTTGTGACGCTGTTCCAATGGTCTCCTCCGGGAAACTCGTTGGTGTCACGATGAGTACGAGGGAAGAAGATTCCCTCTGCCCCGGCCGCTCTGATCATGAGCAATCTTGATCAGGGCGGCCTCTTTTTTTGCGCTGCGGGGGCGGCTGCGCCTCCTCCTCGCTTTCTTGAATCGTTGCCCTCCTTCCTCGTGCGCTGCGGGGGCGGCTGCGCCTCCTCCTCGCTTTCTTGAATCGTTGCCCTCCT
>JAPKCC010000103.1 GCA_028823105.1 Phycisphaerales bacterium
GCTACTGGAAGAAGCAGCGCTTCGGCCCCAGCAGCCCCGCGATGCACTTCTACACGCTGAGCGACATCAAGGCGGGAGAGGAGCTCTTCTTTGACTACGGCGAAGCCTACTGGGAGGCCATGGGGGTGGAACCGATCGATTGAGAACGAGTCGCGTTGTACAGTAAATCTTCCCTCGCTGCTTAATTGCCCCGTGGTCGTCTCCAATGGCAAGATGCCCAAGACACCGCACCAGAGCCGATTCGGACCACCCCCCCGGCGACGGTCGCTCCGAAGCCGTGCGATCGAACGCGTCAACGGAACTTTTTATAGACTTATAGCCGTGCCGATCCATCCCTGGGAGCTTCCCATGAACGATGAGAACCACGAATCGAACGAGCTTCAGTCCGGGTTCCAACCCTTGAAGATCCCTTCCGAAACGCTGGACGCACTCGAAGCGGCCATCGGGGAAGCAAGCCTCAAGATCGATGAAGCCGTCGTCAGGAGTCACCGTGCGGGGACCGACGTCGTCGCAGATGTATCTTGGGTCGAGTTCTCGTCGTCTGACGCCGGCACCAGCCGACAAATCCGCCGGACCGTGATGTTCCTTCACCGGCCCAACATCATGCTGCCTGAGTTCTCCATTCAGGCTCGCGGTAGCGGGGCCAGCAAATTCCTGCTCGGTGCCATGTCGAAACTGGCGGGTATGCCGACCCTCGAACTAGAGAACGAGCCCGAATTCAATCGCAGATTCATGATCATCACCGCCAATGCGGAATCCGTCCGCGAACTGATGACCCGCGACTTGATCGACGCGATGATCTCGATCGACGATCTCACCCTCGCGATCGAACCGCGAGGCGTGATGTGCACTCGACCGCCGGAGTCGTACAGTCATGGAACTTTCTCGGTTCAACGCGAACAGGATGAACGTCTCACTGGCGATGCTCGCGTTCGATTCATCGATCAAGCGTTCATCGCGGGTGGCGCCATTGCGGATGATCCCGAAGCCGCACGACGGGCCGTCGATGCGGTCGAAGGAACCTTCGCCGCGGAAGCCGTGAAGACCTACGAGAAACAAGGCGGCCTGATCGGAGGGGCGATCAACAAACGCCTCGTCACCGACGAGATGCTCGAGCGTCTGAAGGAACAGTCCGTTCCACGACAAGAGATTCCCGCCGCGGTGCAGCGTCGTGCCTGGACCGGAACCACCTTTCCACTTTTGATCCTGAGCGGCTTCAGCGCCGGATTCATCATCATGCCGTCGATGCTCCTCCTAAACGGCACCCCGAAAACCGACAACACGGAGTGGATCTTCCTGCTCATCGGCGTCGCCGCCAGCATTGCGTGGGGCCTGGTCTTCCGCCATCGTCTCGGTCGGCGCCGCTTGGTGATCCGAGGCGTGGTGGTGCACGGCCAGATCACCGCAGTCGAGAAGACCAATACCTCCGTGAACGATGACCCTATTCATCGGATCACCTTGAAACTCGACGATGGATCCCCCGATCTGATCGTCAAGATGGGGTCGGCGCCCGCCAAAACCGCTCGGAGGATGAAGGAACGCAACACTCGAACTTGGGCACTGATCGATGCTGACCGGCCCGCCCGCGGGCTGTGGATCGAAGGCTGGTGTCTCGAGTCCCGACAGGACTGAATTTCAGCCTATTCTCGAGGTGCGACTCGACCGACCGCTGCGATCCCATAGGATCGAGAGGTACCCCGCCGACGAGGATGATCACAGATGAGTGAGCAAGATCGTCGATCCGAACAAAGCCTCACCGACTGGTCCATGGTTCTCGACGCTGGAAGCATCGATTCACCATCCCGGTCGGCATCGTTGGACCGTCTGGTTCGACGCTACTGGCCATCGCTCTTTGCCTGCGTTCGAGCGGGAGGATGCTCCGCGGAAGAAGCGAACGACATCGTGCAGGGCTTCGTCGCCGACGTGATTCTTGAACGCAATCTACCGGCCCACGCTGATCGAGATCGAGGACGGTTCAGAGGACTCCTCTTCCGGTCGATCGGTAACTACGTCCGTGATCACCACCGACGCAATCGGTCGCTCAAACGACGGCCCGAACAAGGCAAGGTGGCGTCACTGGATGTCGAAGGCTGCCCCACACCGAGCGATCAATCCGCAGACGATCCCGAACAAGCTTTCACTCGGCACTGGGTCGCGACCATCCTTCGCCGAGCGATCGAGACGGTGCGAACCTCGTTCATCGATCGAGACCGGGAGGTCGAGTGGGAAATTCTCGAAGCAAGACTGGTGCTCCCGATGATCGAAGGCGTCCCTCCCGTCCCCTACTCAAACCTAGTCGAACGATTCGAACTTCGGGACGTTCCCCAGGCAGCGTCCTTCTTGGTCAATGGCAAGCGGGCCCTCGGGCAGGCGATTCTCGCCGAAATCGGCGAGACCGTCGATTCGCCAGATCAGGTCGACGCGGAGGCTCGCGACCTACTACGACTGCTGACGGAGAACGCACGATGACCGATCCCCTGACCGACTCGCTTCGCTGGGCGCTCGCGATCGGATCCGAACCCGAGCGGAGTGCCGTCGACTGGCTCGCCGCTGAGTTGATCCCCGACCGCCCGAATGCCGCCGCCGCAATCTGCACGGCGGACCCGGACCCCGGTGAGGACCTCCGCCGGCTTCGACTTCTGAAAAGCGGGTTCAAGACGCTCCGCCTCAGCGCCGAACACTCGGCAGATCGCCGACTCGCCGCCCGTCACTACGCCGCGACCATCGCCGCGGGCGTCGTTCGGCACGGGTGCTGGATCACCCGACAACGACCCGATCGCCTTCTCTCCGCGTTGCAGGACCTCGTGGCGGACGACGGCATGGACGACGTACTCCGCGCGATCGCGAAGGACGCCATCACCATCGCGCACGATCGGGTGCTGGATCAGGATTCCTGACTCGCGGAACCGCGGCGCCGAAAATCACTCCCCGTTCGGCTGCTGAGCGTCCGGCTGATCCGGCTCACTCGCCGGTTCTGCTTCAACCGGTACGGGAACCGTGACGTTTTTCTTGACCGAAATCATGCCGTCGGACTCCTCGAACTCCACTTTGGATTGACCGAGCAGTGTGCCCGTCGCGAAAGCAATGTCGACGAGTGCGATCTGATAGGCCGCAAGCGACTGAACCTCCCGGCTCTGGGCATCCGCAAGCCTGCTCTGTGCGTCGAGAACGTCGGTCGATGTTCGAAGCCCCACGTCGAACTGACGTTCCTCGCCCTGGAGCGTCCGAGCCGCGAGCATGGTTTCCAGCCTCGCGGCCAGAATCGACTGCCACGACTGTTTGAGCCGATCCAACGCGTCGTACACCTCGACCTTGATGCTCTGAGTACGAGCCTCCTTGGTGGCAAGTCGCTGGACCCGTTGGAGAATGGCGGCAGAGAGACGATTCTCACGCTGCTCGTTTCCGATCGGAATCTCACCGTTAATCCCGATCCGGTGAGAATCCGAATCTCCCAGCGAGGTGTACGCCGAGTCGAAAAATTTGTCATCTCCCTGAATGGAATATCGATATTCAAAGGCGAACACCGGGAGTGCCTCATTGCGCCGAATGTCGACGGTCGTCGCGTCGATGGAGAGTTGAAGCTCCAACTCGAGCATCTCCATCCGATTCTTCACCGCTTCAGCCGCGAGGGCGTCAGCGTCCAATTCGATATGAATCGGATGAGGTTCGGTCCCGGGTTCGAGTGCGGTGGCCGAATCGATCGGCAGATTCGCGAGGTTCATGATTCTCTTAAGTGCTCGCTGACGCTGACGGAGTTCCGCATCGGCACGGATGATCGATTCGAGGGTACGGCCGACCCCACTCCGAGCGCGGATCACTTCGATCTCTGGCGCATCGCCGGCATCGAGCCGACGCTGAGCCCGCTCCAATTGATTCGCCGCAAGTTGGTACTGACTCTTGCGAACCTCGAGTTCCCGCCATGCCTCGTACAACCGCCAATACGCCTTGTCCGCATCAGAAAGGATTCGGATCGCAGCAAGCTTCAACCGAGCATCTGCGAGGTCTCGATTCCATTTCGCGATCCGAATCGATGCCGTATTGACCACCCCGGCACCACGCAGCAACGGCTGGGAAATCGAGAAACGGACATTCGATTCCCAGGGTTCAGTATTCGGAATTTGCGAAGGAAGATCGCTCTGGGTCGCCAGCGTGTCGACGGTGAGCGTTCCACCACTCGCCAGCGGAAGACGAAGTCCGGCCAGAAACTCGTCGCTACTCGTCGGCTCCCCTTGCTCGAGGTTCGTCGCCACCCCCTGATCGTTGCGGGTGTATCCCGCGAAGATGGTCGCTTCAAACTTCGCCTCTTCAGCACCGAGATTCGCCCTCGCGATCTCCGGCGAGACGAGTTCCGTCTTGAGTTCGAGGTTTCCTTCCAGAACCGCCTGCCGGACTTCGGCGATCCCCACGACTCGCTGGGCCGCGGGCGTTTCGATCGGCAGCCGGTTGGCAAGCAGTTTTTCCATGGCCTCGTCGGGCTCTTGCGGCGGAACAATGCTTCGCGATGCGAGGTCGATCGGAGCAATCGCATCAACCTGCTGGGGCGCGGGTTTCCAGTAGGGCGTCCTCGTCTTGAAGATCCCCGTCTCCCCACACCCTGCCAGCAGTACGGATGCGAAGACCATTCCGGTCACTTTGGATCGCCGTCGTCGGCTCGAAAGATGCATGAGAGGAATCCTGTCGTTCATTCGTGTCTGAGCGCGTCGATCGGATCAAGTCGGGAGGCCTTGATCGCCGGGAACATGCCAAAGATCAGCCCCACCGCCGCACTGAAGGTGAAACTCATGATGATCGCCCAGAGCGGCACGTGAGCCTCGTCCAGTCCTGCATCGGGAATCAAGGTCAATCCAAATGCCATCGTCTCCCCGACGACCACACCCATCGCGCCGCCCACGAGACAAAGCACCACCGCTTCAAGCAGGAACTGCAGAAGGATGGCTGACGGAGTCGCGCCGACCGCTTTGCGAAGCCCGATCTCCCGTGTTCGCTCACTGACTGAGACCAGCATGATGTTCATGATGCCGATACCCCCCACCAAGAGACTCACCCCGACGATGCCGCCCGCAATCGCCGTGATCCCTGCGGCCATTGCCTTGAACTGATCGATGAACTGATCGATTGCCGCGACCTGAAAGGTGTCAGGCTCGTCCGGCCCGAGCCCTCGCATCTTCCGCAGGACGAATCGGACTTCGCTCTTCGCCTCGCTCGCCAGATCAGGCGACTCGATCATCGCTGCGATCCGGAAGAAGAAGTCGTCATCCTTGAGTCGAGAAGCGATCGCGAACGGAACAAAGAATTCGGTGCTCGAGGTATTCATCCCGAGCATGTTGGCTTGGATCGTCTCCACCACCCCAACCACCAGGTAACGACGACCCCCGAGCAGAACGTGCGTCCCCACTGGCTCGCTGGGCAGCCTGAGCTCTTCGATCGCCGACTCGTTGACCAGACAGACCTGCCGAGCGTTGGCTTCGTCGATCGAATTGAACGGCCGACCCGAAAGAACCGCACGATTCTCGGTTTCATGCCACGCCGGACGAATGCCCGTGACATTCAGACCTTCGATGAGGCGATCGCCGTATTGGGCGCTCATGCCGAGCGAGGTGACCGGCGTGAGGCAGCGGATGGAGGGGCAGTGGAGCTCGATCGCCTCGACTTCCTCGATCTTCAGCCGAACATCTTTCCAGGGGTACATGTTCTTCGGGACGTCATCCGGGCGATCCGGAAAGATGAACAGACGATTCGCGCCGAAGGACTCGAATTCTCCGAGCACCTTGGTCTTGAGTCCGACCAGCGCCGCGATGACCGCGGTCACACTTGCCACACCTACGATGATTCCGAGCGCGGTGAGAAGACTTCGGCCCAGATTCGCCCGAATCTGCGAGAAGGCCAGCACGATCGCCTGAATCCAGAAGGACGGATGAAACATCAGGCCACCCCTCCCGCCGGAGCCCGTTGAACGAGGCGAACCGCGGGGTCTTCTTCGATGGGAAGATCACTTGCGACGCGACCATCATGAAGACGAATCACCCGTCGACAGTGCGCGGCCACTTCGTCTTCATGTGTCACGATGATGACCGTCTGGCCTTCTTCATGAAGTCGATTGAAGAGGCCGAGAATGTCTGCCGTGGTGGTCGAATCCAGGTTTCCAGTCGGTTCATCCGCCAGAAGAATCGCCGGTCTGTTCAACAAGGCCCGCGCAATGGCGACTCGCTGTTTCTGCCCACCCGACAACTGGTTTGGTCTGTGATTCACGCGGTCGGCAAGCCCCACACGCTCAAGCGCCGCAAGTGCTCGCGATCGTCGATTCTTCTTGCGATCCCCCCTCGCGTAGACCGAGGGGAGTTCGACGTTCCGTAACGCCGTGGCGCGGGAAAGTAGCTCAAAGGACTGAAAGACGAATCCGATACGCTCATTCCGCACCAATGCGAGTTCGGTGGCCGACATCCGATCCGTGCGACGATCGTCCAGTCGGTACTCGCCTTCCGTCGGGCGATCGAGACAACCGAGGATGTTCATCAGCGTGCTCTTGCCGGATCCCGACGATCCCATGATCGCCACGAACTCGTTCTCCCCGATGTCGAGATCGACGGTTCGGAGCGCGTGAACGGTCTCCACACCGATACGATAGATCTTCGAGATGCCACGCAGATTGATCAGCATGTTCGACGTTCGATTCGATTCAGAATGAGATCTTCACCGAGGTTTTCTCGGCAGCAGGCTTCGTGGTTTCCGATTCGGATTCGGATTCGGACTCAGAGTCAGATTCAGATTCAGATTCGGATTCCAGATCCTCGGTCCGTCCCGCGTCGCCGTCCTCGAGTTTCTCGATGGCCTTGTAAGGGCCCACGATCACATGGTCGTCGGGATTGATGCCTTCGGCGACGATCGTCTCCGAAAGGCTGCTTGGCCCGATTCGCACGGGCGTGCAGATCGCCTTGCCATCCCGGATCACGAAGACGACCGGGATCGTCCGTCGTTTCCGATCGACCAAGGGATTCCTCGCCGCGTTAGAACTCAAATCATCGACCTTCATATCGACGACGGCCTGGCTCGGGACGACAAGCCCCTCGTGACGTGCAATCTCGATGTCCACGTTGGCGGCCAGTCCGGAGTAGATCCGTCGGCCCGCGAGCGTGAGCTGTACTTCGGTCTTGAAGAATCCGGAGCCGTCTCGATCGAGCGAACGCTGTAACGCGATTCGCTCGACGATGCCCTCGAAAACTTCGTTGGGGTAGGCATTGATCCTGATCTCGGCGGGCTGTGTATTCGCCACCTTCGCGATGTCGCTCTCCGCGACCTTCGCGTCCAATCGCATTCGAGAGAGATCGGCGATGGTCATGATCACGGTACCGGCATTGTTCATGGTTCCCACCACGACCAGTTCGCCGACTTCCGCATTGAGAATCGTGATGACGCCATCGATCGGCGACTTCATGACGGTCTTCGCGAGACGGTCCCGCGCCTGATCGATGTCGGCCTCCGCGGCCGCGAGCGAACTCTCGAGCACCGAGATGGCCAGCTTCCCGGCCTCGACCTGTGCCGCAAGTTCCGCGACCCGATTTCTTGCATCGTCGAGGTTCTGACGACTGATGTCGCCGGTCTTGAACAACTGTTCCTGTCGCCGAAGGGTTTCCCGAGCGTTGGAAAGCGATGCCATCGGACCCGCAATTCTGGATTGCTCGCTCTGCATACGAAAGCCCTCGGCATCACGACGAGCCTGCGCGCTCTCCAACCTTGCCTGGAAGTCCGCTGCGTCGAGCCGGATGATCATGTCACCCTGACGAACGGTCTCACCCTCGCGAAAGGGCAATTCAAGAATACGCGCGGACACTTCCGCAGAAACGTCGACCTTGACGTTCGGTTCGATCTCGCCCGGGGCCGCCACACGTTCAATGAGCGTGCGCCGAGTCACGGCCTCGAATCGAACCAGCTCGCCGGAACTTCCCCGCCCACTCCCGAACGAGAAATTTCCGGACAAGGAAGGACCGATGGTCAGAATCGCACCGGCCAAACCGAGAATGACGATCACGGCGAAGATCAGAAATAGTCGCACCGGTACTCCATAACGTGACTGCAATCGAGGCTGGCCGCTCCAACCGGTTCATGACGAGCCGAGAGCCCCTCCAAGAGGAGCAAACCCTACCCAGATTCCCACCAGTTTGGAGGAAACTCCGCATCGACGCCCCCTTCATCCTGACGGGTCTGAATTACTAGGAAATTCCCTTCCCTGATTTCAAGGCCGCACGATCAAGTCCCCGTGCGGCCCTCCAGCCGTTCCCAGTGAGATTCAAGAGGATACCGACATCAAGAGTCGAGGATTCACTGATATGGATGCTTGGCACCATCTCGACGCAACCATGAACCGTGGCAGACGGCAGAACGCTGGTGGGATCGGCAAAAATGAACACCCCCCGGTTCAGTTGAACCGGGGGGTGCTTCAGAGCTAAGGAGGATCGGTCTCAGAAGGACCGATTTTCAGCTTCGATCAGGGACATGCGCCCCAGACCGAGAGAACGAGACCGACGTCGGCACCGTTCACTTCGCCGTCGCCGTTGAGATCCTCGGGGCAGCCCGGGCAGATTCCCCAAGCAGCGAGGATGTAACCGAAGTCAGCACCGTCGACCATACCGTCGCCGTTGAAGTCTCCGGGGCAGTCAGGCTGACCGGCACCAGCGGTACCGTCGACAAAGACGGCCCACTCAAGATCGAAACCGATGTCGCCAACGGCCACGAACTCCGCGAGACCGCACGAAGCCGAACGGAGGTAGGTCGTACCGTCCGTGACGTCAGCACTGGTGCCGCCACCGAAGGTGACGAAACCGTCAGGCGAAGCACCGTACGACAGTTCGATCACGAGGGCAGAACCATCGCTGAGGTCGACCACCGCACCGTCGTCGAAGGTAACGACGTCATACGCGAGGCCGTCGGTCGTGTAGAAACCATAAGGAGCCGTCGCGAGCAGTTCCATGTCTGCGTAGGGAACCGCGGTTCCATTGGCGGACTTGAACACGTTGACTTCGCCTTCAATGTACGAACCGGGGTTCGTCACGCCGAATCGGATGCAGTCGATGGTGAACATGTCGTTCCCCATGTCAGCAGCGCTGTAGATGCGGCAGTAGGCGTTCTCCGTGGTAGTACCACCAGCACACGCCACGCCACCGGACGTCAGGACGTCGGTGTTGCTCTGTGAGAAGGTGTCAGGACCAGGGATGTCGCAGGTGTAGGGCGGGAGCGGGGGGTCGGGCGTTTCCCAGGAAACGGTGAGGCCACCGGTACCGACTGAGCCCTGCCAACCGGTCGCACTGATGAGGTACTGGTGACCCGCAGTCACGGAAGCAGTCAGGAACGACTGATAGTCGGGGCAACCGCCACCGTCATCGTTACAGGCAGCTTCCATGTTGGGAAGGTTCGACGGATCGATTACAGAACCGATCAGACCACCATCCCAGAGGACGAGGGCAGTGTCGTAATCGGCATCGTTACAAGTCGTGGCCGAGAGGAGCTGATCAACGGATTCGCCGATTTCAATCAAGAACCAGACGTTCGGGGCACCATCAGCAGCACAGGAGATGATCGGACCGTCGTAGTTGGCGTCGACCGTCGAGTAGCCAGCACGCTCACCGTTGGTCATGAGCTGCGGAGCAGTCGCACAATCGTTGGCGTATGCCGGATTGTCGCAGGTGTAGATGTAGATACCGCACAAGGCGATCGCGTTGTCCACACAGGTGGAGTCCCACGAAACCTCGCAGCAGAACGGGTCGCCACCAGCGGCCGCATCACAGACGAGTGCACAGCAGGAGACGTCGGTACAACCGGGAGTGCTGTGAACTTCGCCACAGGATCCGTCGGCATCGGCACAGGCGCCGGGAACCTCGCCACCAAGCGTAAAGAAGGTATCAGCGGTCGTGACCGTGCCACCCTGAAGGCCGGTACCGTCGTCCCAAGCCTGGTAGATGGCGACCAGAACGTCGCCAGAGGCGTCAACCTCGTAGGTGAAGGGAGTGAAGTCGGTCTGACCGGCCGCGGCGGAACCGTCGAGCGGGTAGACGGCGCAATCGCCTTCGATGTCGGAACCGGTGGCGTCACCGACGGGGACACCCACGACGAACCAGAAGGTCTCGGCGCCGTCGCTCATCGTCATGACGAACGTGCACTCACTGGCCCAACAGGAATAGCCGGAACCAGCGTTCCAGCAGACTTCGATGACTGTGTTCGACCAACCGAAGTTACTGAAGTAACGGCCGGCTTCGACAGCGGTGCTTTGACCGTTGTAGTTCGGGCTGGTGTCGTCGAGACCGCCGTTATTGGCGTTGAAATAACCGGCATCGGAGAAGTTGACGTTATAGACGTCGC
>JAPKCC010000017.1 GCA_028823105.1 Phycisphaerales bacterium
GCCGACGCTGATGATGATGCCGATGCTGATGCCGACGCTGATGATGATGCCGATGTGACGACCGAGAAAGTCGCCGCGATCCCATTTACGACCGAGGATCTGCAGACCGCGTATCTACGGCTTCGGAAGTTGACGAGTCTTCCTGGAAATGAAAGCCGACTCACGATGCTCCCCGCGGGGAACGCGGTGCTCTTCGACAGCCGCACGTCGGCTCCTGGCGTGTCCGGTCTCTACACGGTCGCGTGGGACGGCACGGGCCGGAAACGGCTCGGGGATTCCGTCTCGATGATGGGACTCTCCGAAGACGGCGGGCGATTGGTTGCGGTCGGCGCCGGGTCGGCCAAGACCATCGACGTGGGAAGCGGCAAGGCGACGGCATATCCCATCAGCATGCGAATTCGACTTGATCTCGAGCAGCAGTCGAGCGAGAAGTTCCTCGAGGCAGCCGGAATCATCGGCGAGGTCTTCTACGATCCCGAGATGAAGGGGCTGGATTGGCCCGTCTTGACCGATCGATATCATGAACTCGCGCGGAAGGCACGAACCGCAGATGAGTTCAACTGGGTCGCCAATCGACTCATCGGCGAACTCAGTGCGTCGCACATGGGTATTCGTGCCCGCGCCGAGACGATGCCGTTGTCCCAGTCGATCGGCCGTCTTGGTGTCGATCTGGAAGCCGTCGAGGGTGGGTATCGAATCACCGGGATCATCGAGGATTCACCGGCAGTAGAAACCGAGATGCCGTTGGAGATCGGTGACGTCATCACCGCGATCGATCTCGTACCGCTTGATCTCGGTGCGCTCCCTCCGGATACCGTGGGCGGCCATCTTCGCGGGAAGAGCGGTTCCGAGGTGATCGTGACCGTGCTTCGATCCGTGCCGACTGGCGAAGACGGGGTGGCAAAGGAAGCGGTCGAACTCGATCTCCTCCTGACCCCGATCTCGAACAGTGCAGTTCGCGGCCTGGTGTACCGGGCGACGCAGCGCCGTCGATCGGCGTTGGTCGACGAATGGTCTGAGGGTCGACTTGGCTACACGCACATCCGTGGCATGAATCAGCCGTCGCTGGACGAGTTTGAGCGGGATATCTTCGCGGCGGCGGAGGGTCGGGACGGACTGATCGTCGATGTCCGTGACAACGGCGGGGGATGGACGACGGATCGACTGCTCGCCTCGATCATGGCCCGCCCGCACGCGTACACCGTTCCACGTGGTGCGGATCCAACCATCACCGGAAAGTACCCGCAGGATCGACTCTACATCCAGCGGGTTCTGCTTCCCATGAACCTACTCTGCAACGAAAAGAGTTACTCGAACGCGGAGATCATCTCCCACGCCTTCAAGACGCTCGGCCGCGGAACCCTGGTCGGCCAGAGGACGCACGGAAGCGTGATCTCCACCGGAGGGACTTCGTTGATCGACGGCACGTCGGTACGGCTTCCCTTCCGTGGGTGGTATGTCCAGAGTGGCGAAGACATGGAGAACAACGGAGCCATCCCCGACATCGTGGTGGTGCAGACGCCGGAGGATGAAGTCGCCGGCGTCGATGCGCAGCTCAAGGCCGCGGTCGATGACCTGCTCACCCGGCTCGACGAATCGTCGTCATGACGGCCGTCGCCCGCTCGATCTGCCACGGTCTGGTCCCGGTGATGTGCATCGTGACCTGGGCGATTTCTGGATGTGGAGGCAAGGAGTCCCTGATGCGAGAACCTGCGGCCACGGATGCGGATGAGGACCGAGTCGCTGGAATAGCGGCCGACTGGCGATGGAAGCATCGACTGCTCGTGGTCGCGACGGAGTCGCAGGGTGCAGAGTTGGACGGTCAGTGGATGCGGGTTGTCGAGGTGCGGGACAAGTGGCTCGATCGTGATCTCCTCCTGATCCTGCTCACCAGCGACGAAGGCTGGATCATTGACGACCCCTCTGCTGCTCGATCCGACTGGAGCAATCTCTCAGCGGGGGAGTCTGCGGCGTTCCGCCGTCGCTACGATCTCGCCGGAACCGGATTCGAGGCGGTACTCGTCGGCAAGGACGGGGGAGTGAAGTCTCGATATTCCAAAATCGTTGATCCAGCCATGGTCTTCCCCTTCATCGATGCGATGCCCATGCGGATGGACGAGATGCGAAAGGAATCGGAATGATCAACGTACGTCTCTTCGCCGGTTTGGCTCTGATGATCATGATCATCATGATCATCATGGCGACCACCGCGGTTGCGGGAGTCGGGCAGGGTGACCGTCTCGTCTCGACGTCGACCGGTCCCACCATTCCGGACCGTCCCGACATTCTTCTCATACTGATCGACGATCTGGGGTGTCGGGACCTCGCCTGCGAAGGTCATGCAACGCACCAGACGCCGAACATCGACGCACTTCGGGCGCAAAGCGTTCGATTCACACATGCGGGGTGCAACGGTCCCAACTGTTCTCCGAGCCGGGCGGCATTGGTCACGGCACGACACGGCAGTCGCACTGGTGTGCATACGGTGGGGAACGCAGGCCGGGGAAAGGCGGCCGATCGGCGGGTGGAGCCCCCGAAGAATGGCGTCCGCATTCGTGAAGACGAGCGGACAATCGCGGAGACCCTCGGCTCGGTGGGCTATCGAACCGGCTTCGTCGGAAAGTGGCACGTGAGCGTTGATCCCACGACTCAGGGGTTTGACCGCAATATTGCCGGGAACAAAGCCGGTCATCCAAAATCCTATTTTCCGCCGTATCGAAACGCGGATCTGAAGGACGGACCAGAGGGCGAGTACCTGATCGATCGCTTGGCCGCCGAGACGGTTGGCATGATCGACTCGTTCGAGGCCGACTCCTCCAAGGATGGTCGGCCTTGGTTTGTGATGTACGCGCCGTACGCGGTTCATTCTCCGATTCAAGCGGACCCCGCGTCGGTCGCGGCGATGAAGACTCGACATCCGCAGATGAATGAGCGGGCGGCTCGCTACGCGGTGATGGTCGAGGCGACCGATCGGGCGGTCGGCGCGATCCTGGCGGCCATCGATCCCGCCCGCACCGTGGTGTGCTTCGCCAGCGACAATGGTGGTCTTCAGCCGGTCACCGACATGTCGCCGTGGCGAGGGGGAAAGGGCATGCTCTATGAAGGTGGTGTGCGAACGCCGCTCTTCGTTCGGGTGCCGGGGCTTCCTCCAAGTGATGTCGAAACGCCCGTGCAGCTCTTTGATGTTCATCCGACGTTGGTCGAACTCGCCGGGGCGGCGATGCCCATCGACCGGCCGATCGACGCCGTTTCGCTGGTGCCGGCGCTTCGCGGTGATCCGCTCGATCGTGGCGCTCTCTTCTGGCACTTCCCGGCCTATCTTGAAGGGCGTGATGCCGAAAGCCATGAGCCTGGACGGCCATTCCGATCCACGCCGAGCGGTGCGATCCGAGAGGGTCGGTGGAAACTTGTCGAGTGGTTCGAAGATGGTGACGTGGAACTCTACGATCTCGAATCCGATCCGGGGGAGCGGGTTGATCGGAGCGAGACCGAACCCGATCTCCGCGAAGCAATGCTCGGAAGACTTGCGGCATGGCGGCTTCGGATGGGTTCAGCGATGCCCACGCCGATCGCCGTCGCGCCGGCCTCGCCGGTCTCGGACTGATCGCCCTGTCGGGGGATGGGTTTACCAATCGCCGGCGTAATCGATCTTGAAGAGGCCGGCCTTGATCGCGGTCATCTCATGGAGACGCCGAGCGATCTGACGAAGATGAAGATCGTCATGCGCGCACCAAGCCGCGAGGATGTCTCCTGCTCGGATACTCCCGAACAATGGTTGCGTCTTCTCGATGTGGAAGTCATCGGCGGCGACGGTCCGCAGCCAGTTCGTTTCAGTTCGACGAACGGCCTTGAACTCGCGGAGCATGGTCTGAAGGTCTCGCTCGCGATAGCCGCGTTCTTTTGCCGCGGCATTCGGGTCGATCTCTGGCCAGTCCGCATCCGGCGCTTCGAGGGTCATTCGGAGTCGTGTGCCGAAGTCATCGAGATCCTCATCGGTGAGATGGCAGATGATCTCGAGAATGGACCAATCGGATTCGGAAGGACGCCAGCGAGCGTCATCGAGACTCAAGTCGGCGAGAAGCGTCGCCAGCGAGTCAGGGATGCATTCGAGCCGGTCGATCATCCAGTGGACGTCCATGCCCCGAATTGAACCACGACGAGGCGAGGCGTGTCGGAGAGACGTCGATTCCGGTCATGAATCAGGCTTTAGCCGCGAATTCGGCTCAATCGTCGCCGTCGCCATCGTCGGAAGGCTCGGCCTCCGGCGGAGGCTGGGACGCGGCCAGGGCAATGTCGTCGAGTTCTGCCAGTTGGGCGCGAGCGGCAACGGCAACCGAGTCGTAGATGCTCGCCAGAAGTCCGACCAGCGGAAAACGCCCGTCGAGCGGCGCATTCCCGAGTCGTCTGAGCAGCGCCTGCGGCGCGTGTTCGATTCGTCGCTCTCGCTTGAACGCCTCGAGTCCGGGTCCTGGAGTCCAGAACGTCTCCAGTGATTCTTCTACGGGGGGAAGGCTGCGCACGGTCGCCGCGGTTCCCGGGATCGGATGAGCGCGGCTCACGCCGCTGGTCGCAAGCAGTCTTGCTTCCTGCAACCGTTCCAGGAATCGTGGACCGAAGAGTCCACGGAGCGTGAGGATCAGCAGCGGATCCCCTTCCATCCGTTCGGCCATCAGGTACGCGACGGTGACCGCATGTCGGCATTTTGATCGACCGCAGTTGCAGGTGAAATGAATCTGCGAGGGATCGGGGAGCAGGGTGAGGCCCGCGGCGGCGAATGGTTCGGCGATCTCCGGGGAGACGTCGCCGGAGAGGAGCCGCGCGGTGTAGCGGGCTTCTCGGGCCATCGAGTTGATGATTCGGTCCCAGTCGTCGCGACTGATCGAGTCGAATTCGATGCGGAGTTCGTGGGGCCTCGCCGACACATCCTGCACGGTGGACGTGATTCGGGCTGGTTCGACGTTCAGCAGGACGGTCTGGCCCTTGCGGGCGAAGTCGAGCCCTTCCGACCGCGTGGTGTCATCGAAGCCCGAAAGGACTCTCTCAAGCCAGGGACCTGCCGGCCAGCCGAAGACGATCTCTTCGTCCTTCAAACGAAGGCGGATGCCGTTCCTGACCTTCCGAGGCGTGTCGTCCCGGCGTCTGAATCCCTCGTCGCGGCTGGTGATCACGATTCATCCTCCTCGACTCCGGTGTCGCGGAGTGCGAGCACGCTGCGTAACTGATTGGAACTGAGTTCGGTCAACCAGGATTCGCCCGCGCCGATGATCCGGCGTGCGAGGTCCGTCTTTTGCTCGATCATCTGGTCGATTCGTTCCTCGAGCGTGCCCGATGTGATCATCTTGTGGACGTTCACGGTTCTGGTCTGCCCGATCCGGAAGGCCCGGTCGGTGGCCTGATTCTCAACCGCGGGGTTCCACCAGCGGTCGAAGTGGATCACGTGATTTGCACTGGTCAGGTTGACGCCCACGCCGCCTGCCTTGAGGGACAGGATGAAGATCGGTGCGGCCTCTCGATTCTGGAAACGCTCGATCATCTGATCGCGTCGTCCCTGAGGCGTGCCGCCGTGAAGGAACAACGGCTCCATGTCGAACTCCTGCCGCATGATCGTGGTCAGGAGGTGCCCCATCTGTCGGAACTGGGTAAAAATCAGCGCCTGATCGCCGGCGGCGACGACCTCTTCGAGAATCTCGACGAGCCGGATGCTCTTGCCGGAACGCCGGCTGAGTCGTTCGCCCTTCGCGGGCGCGAGATCGGTTTCTCGAAGGAAATGCGCCGGGTGATTGCAGATCTGCTTGAGTCGGACGAGTCCTGAGAGGACCAGGCCGCGACGCCGGATGCCCGTCGCCTCGTCGACCTTCCGGAGCATGTCCTGCACCACGGTGTCGTAGAGCCTGGCCTGTTCCGGCGTGAGCTGGACCTGCTGCCGGTTCTCGACCAGGGGTGGAAGATCGTCGGCGACGCCATCATCGGTCTTGAGGCGACGGAGGATGAACGGGCCGACGAGTTGCTTCAGACGCTCTGCGCGTCGCTCATCGCGATGACGTTCGATCGGGATGGCGAAGCGCCGGCGAAAATCGCTCTGCGGTCCGAGGAAGCCTGGGAGGCAGAACTCCATGATCGACCAGAGTTCCATGAGACGGTTCTCGACCGGAGTACCGGTCAGCGCGATTCGATGACGGCTCTTGATCGACCTGATCGCGGTGGCTTGCTTCGTGGGCGGGTTCTTCACGTGTTGTGCTTCGTCGAGGACCACCCGTTCCCATGTGACCTCTTCGATCCAGGGCCGATCCCGACTGACCAGTGCATAGGTGGTGACCACCACATCGCAGGCGTTCGACTTCTCCACGAATCCTTCGCCGACCGGTCGATTCGGTCCGTGCTGGACATGGACCCGAAGTTCGGGAGCGAAGCGTTCCAGTTCGCGTCGCCAGTTGCCAGCGACCGACATCGGGCAGACCAGGAGCGTCGGAGAGACGGCCCCGGGTCGGACTTCGCGTTCGTGCTGAAGCAGGGCGATCATCTGGATCGTCTTGCCGAGACCCATGTCGTCAGCAAGGCAGCCCCCGAGACCGAATCGGTCCAAGAAGGCGAGCCAGGCAAGGCCTCGTTCCTGATACGGACGCAGGGTTCCATTGAAGTTCGCCGGGACCTTCACGGGGCTCGCCGAGTCGTCGGGAATTCCGTCCTCGCCGAGCAGCTCAGAGATCCAACCGTCGGTACGGACGCCGGTGATCGGTGGCATCTCGCCGTCTTCTTCGCCGACCGATGCCAAGCGAAGGACCTCACCGAGGGTCGCCGCGCCGCCGGGATGCTTGTCGAGGAAAACCTTCGCTCGCTCGAAGTCTTCGGCGCGGATCTCGACCCATGTATCGCCCACCCGAACCAACGGCACGCCGTTCTCCGCGAGTCGGCGGAGTTCTTCGAGTCCGACGTTCTGATCTCCGATCGAGATTTCCCACGAGTAGTCGACGAGGCTTGAGAGGCCCATCGCCGGCGGTGCCTCTGCATCCCCATTTGGCTCGATGATCATTCTCACGCCGATGCGACTCGTGGTGCTTCCCCACCAGGAGGGGGCCATTACTTCGATGCCCGCTTCCTGCAGAATCGGACGTGCCTCCTGCAGGAATGCATGAGACTCGGCGGTGCTGAGTTCGATTCCGGTGGGATCGATCTCTTCGAGGACTTCCTTCAACTTGGGCCAGATTCGTTCCGCCCGTCCGAGTTCGGCGAGCAGAAGGTCACCGGGGGTCTCTTCGGAACCGACGACCGACGCGAGACGACCGCCTCCACCATCGGCCCAGATGTCCGCGGCGTCCACGATGATCGGTGGGTCGTCGGTGACCAGGAGATGGAATCCCAGAGGCCAGCGGGCGTTCTGGAGATCCTCTGGCGTCGCATCGAGCACACCGTCCATCGGCTCCGCGAGTTGCAGGCACAGGCGGACGGCACGTCCTTCGACCGGATCGATGAGTCCGCCCAACCACAGTCGGGCGCCTCGGGTCACGTCGACGAGGGTCTCCCGCGAGGCTTGGATTTTCCGGCCATCACCGAGCAAGCCGGTGAGCAGGGCGACCTGTCGATCACCTTCGGCATCTCGATCCTCGATCGCATCGAGATAATCCTCGCCGATGAGGGTTCTTCGGACGAGCGCATCCACCATCGACTCCAAGGCCGACTCGATCACCGTCCAGCGATCGGTCGCGGTGGCGTCAGAGGTGGAGAGTGCGATCGGGGGGATGGCGGAAGCGAGATGGCCAAGCGGCTCCGCGAGTTCGGCATCCGCGAGCCAGGGGACCCACCGACCTCTCGGCGGTCCGCCTTCGGTCTGGATCACCGACGGCACGAAGCGCTGGTCGGCAAGCAGTTCGAGTGCGAAGGTGGAGACTTCCGACCAGAATCGGATGTCGTGACCGAGCATCACGTGGTCGATCGGTTGTTCGACGATACGGGTAAGTAGATCGACGGCGGTGGCCGCGTCGATCTGCAGACAGGGGACCTCGGTCTCGGCGAGAATCAGGTCGTCGCTGTCTGGAACCGCGAGCCCCAGTCTCGTCGCCACGACGAGTCCAGGCACGGGTTGTCGTGATTCCCCGCCGCCTCGGTGCGGGAGACGAAGACGAAGAACGTGCTGCTCTAAAGGTTCGCAACCCTGAAGAGAGGAACCGAGTCGATCGCGGAGATCTTCGAGCGACGCCGCGAACGGGTGGAGCGGGATCGCCCGAGGTTCGGTCGCCACGACGACGGGTGAACCCGAAGCGCCGGTAGGGTCGACGGATGGAACCCGAGCGACTTCAGGGCTGGAGGTTCTCCAAGTCGAATCGTCGTAGAGATCGATTCGTTCACCCCAAAGAAACCATGCGTCGCCGCTGGTCACTCCGTGCAAGACAATCGTCGGAATTCCGGAAATGACTGCCGACCTCCATGTCGCGACAACTTGTCGCAAATCGAATCTCCAAAGCCCGTTCCTGGGCGTTGAAGGGTTCCCACGTGTCCGGGATCGTCATGCCGTGAGGCGTAGGACGATCATCAAGTGACCCGAGCCACCGTGCTCCGTGGGCGATCACGGGACTCGGAGTGATTCCGCTGGGGCTCGAACCCAGGACCTGGCGATTAAAAGTCGCATGCTCTACCAACTGAGCTACGGAATCCCGAGTCCCAAAGTGTAGTGGAGACCGCGTCCTCAACGGGCCGCTTGTCACGCGATCCTGAATTCGTCCACAGGTCTTCGGCCAACGATGACGTGTGTCACCGAGTCCACGAGGCTTCAGGATCTTCGCGATCTCCATTTCGAGGTCCGCATGTGTTTCGAGCGTACTCCTTAGGTCGCCATATTGGCTACAAAAAGGCATTATTATCGGATGTGCATAGTGGTTACGTGGTGATGCAGCATCGATGGTGGAGATTTCAGACGGTTCGGTCAGCGATATGCCGGCGTAATCCCCCCAACATGCAAAATTCGGAAGGTCGGAGTGAATAGGCGCCGTGTAGACGCCGATGGCTCTCTCGCGGCGGACTCATCGTCGCTCGGAGACCTCGACCATGTTCACGACTTCCACTTCTCGATCGTCCGCCTCCACCAAGCAGTCCGGTGCGGGTTCCCTCGTCCTCTCAGTGATCACCGCGATGGGCACCGCTGCCGTGGTGATCCAGCTGGGCGGCTGCGTCAGTGGGCCCGAAGAGGCGAAGTCGCCGGTGGCCAACACCGGGTCGTCGCTCGCTGCTTCCGAAGAGATGGACGCGGATGGACAACCTTGGGCATCGCCGACGTACCGAAACGGCTGGTACGAGGACTTCTCTAACCTCGACACCGAAGATGCGTCCTCGACTGACCGCCCGGTGGTTTCGTCCGGTTCCGCACGATCTCAGGTGGTCTTCACCGCAACAAATCAACCGGTCGCTGATCGCTCTGTGGTTCGGGTGAGCATGCTTGCAAACTTCGGCGCCAACGCCGGTGCGAGCGAGTGGTCCGGCGGTGACACCAATCTCGCCCAGATCAGTTTCGCCGCCGAGGGCGCCGATTTCGATCCCGACGTGTCTACCGGCGGAGACTGGGTCGTCTTCGCGTCCACCCAGCATCGCACCGATGCAGATATCTACCGAAAGTCGGTCGATGGCCGCGTCGTCACACAGTTGACCACCGATCCCTCGCAGGACGTGATGCCCGAGATCGCCCCGAATGGCGAGCGAATCGCCTTCACCAGCGATCGAAATGGCAATTGGGATGTCTTCGTCATGTCCGTCGATGGCGGACCGGCGATGCAGGTCACCTTCGACGGCGCTCATGAACTTCACCCCACCTGGTCGCCCGACGGCACCAAGCTCTGCTATTGCCGATTCAATGATCGGACGGCGCAGTGGGAACTCTGGACCGTCGCGCTCGATCGCCCCGGCATGCGGTCATTCATCTGCGAAGGCATGTTCCCGCGATGGTCGCCCGATTCGTCGCAGGATCGCATTCTTTTCCAGCGATCCCGGAAGCGAGGTAGCCAGCTCTACGGCGTCTGGACCATCGACCTCTCTGAGTTCGGCGGTTTCAATCCGACTGAGATCGTGGCTGCCGGTGATGCCGCCATTATGCATCCCGCCTGGTCCCCAGACGGAAGCCGGATCGCCTTCACCTCCGTCGATCGTCCCGAAGTGGCCGAAGACGGCATGCCCGTCGAGAGTGACATCTGGGTGATTAACGCCGACGGGACGGGCCGGATGGCCCTGACGTCAGGCGGATTTCGGAACATGCGTCCCACCTGGGCTTCGGACGGCCGGGTCTACTTCACCAGCAACCGAGGTGGCTTGGACGTGATCTGGGCAGTTGCCTGCGGATCCTCGATGTTCGCGCCGGAATTCGGAACCGGGCTTTCCGACCCGAATGCAGTCGCCGGGGCCGGAAACGACTTCGACGAAGACTGAATCCTTTCTCGATTCGTCCACAGACACTTCAATTGATTTTGATCTGCGGGGAGGGGCCTTCCATGGCCCCTCCCCGCAGTCTTCTTTTTCAGCCCCGGAAGCCTCGGACTCGCGGCGACATGGGCCGACTTGGGGGAACCGCGTGGACGGATCTTCCTTTTCTCCCGTTCCACCGAGAGATCGGCCGATGAAACCGATCGTATGGATGGGAGACATCCAGACATTGCTCATCGCGAAGTCACACAGGCAGGACGCCATGGCAACCGTATTCGTCTCAGATCGCCGACCGGCTTCGCGCCGTGCCGACCGAAGGCCTCGACATTCCTCAACGGAATTCCAGGGGCGTCTCCGGTTCGCTCGGCTCGCCGGTCTTGTGCTGCTCGCCGGATCAACCGGTTGCAGTACGAAACCCGAGCGGCTGGCGGCTCCTCCGACTCTCATGGCGCCGTACGCAGCCGTTCTGATGGTCGCGCCCTTCACGAATGAATCGGGCGTGGACATGGGGCTTGATCTCCGGGCGTCCGTCTCCGACAAAATCATCACCTCGCTCAACTCGGTGAAGGGATGGCAGGCCGTCCCGCTCAACCGCACGCTTCAGGCGATGCAACAGCTCGGGTTGGCTGAGATCCGATCCGTCGAAGAGGCTCGAGCCCTATTGCAAGTCGTTGGAGCGGACGGAATCATCGTCGGCACCATCACCGCATGGGATTCGTACGACCCGCCGACCTTCGGCGCCAACATCCTGTTGGTCGCCGACGAGGGTGAAATCCAGTCGTCTTTCGAAGCCAGGACCCTGACGGGTCGCACCGGTGATGCGGTGCAGATGGCATCAACGTCGCCCACCACACTCACCGACGTCGTCGGCGACTACGACGCGACCAGACACGATGTCCGCCAGAGCGTCCGGGACTACGCGATGAGCCACAGCGATGTCACTGGAGGATTCGAACCTCCCGAACGGTACTACCTGATGGTCTTCGATCGTTGGCTCGACTTTGCGGCTGATCAGCTGGTCGATGCCATGCTCCTGAAGGAACACGCTCGGGTCTCACGAGCCGCCGCGGCCCGAGCTTCGTCCGGGTGATTTCCAGGCCTCCCGCGAAGGGAAGGCCACCGAAGACAGATTGAGAATGACTGAAACGCCGACTTTCTTTTGAGTCGACGAAACCGCCTGGAACCGCCTTTTGGGGCCGCCAGGGGGGGTTGTCACGGAGACGATTACGTTTTTTTTCAGAAGTCCGGTAAGGGGCTGAACCTAGCCCCTTCCCGCGTCGATATCGGAACGGCGAGATTCGGGTTCTTCGGCCTCTTGGAGGTCGCTTGAATTCGACGAATTCCCATTGAGGCCAGGGTCGGTTCGAGATCGAATCACCCAATCAGACTGAGGTTTGAACAACATGCGCAACTCTCTTCCCCTCGTCCAGCAGTTCCTTGACTACTTGGTGGATGAACGGCACTTCAGCCCGTACACCGCCCGTTGTTATGGCCTTGACCTTCGTCAGTACGGCGAGTTCCTCGGCGATGAGTTCGGCACCGATGTGTCCGCCGAGTCCGAAGCGACCAGTCTTGCCGCGCGGCAGAGCGATCCAAAGTCGCCCAAGGACGAGACGTCCGTCACCGGGCTGATGCTCGCGGCCGATGTCGAACGAATCCGAGGATTTCTCGGTTGGATGGCCGACCGCGACTACTCAGCCGCGACCACCGCTCGCAAGATCGCCACGCTGCGTTCCTTCCACAAGTGGATGGAGAAGCGGGGGCTGGTTGGAGAGAATCCCATGCTCGGGATCCGAACGCCCAAGCAGGCCAAGCGGCTTCCCAAGGCGGTCTCCGTCGAGCAGATCGAACAACTTCTTGCCGCGCCCGACGATAGCGCCCTCCTTGGGGCCCGAGATCGGGCGATCCTCGAGACGCTTTATTCCACCGGCATCCGGGTGAGTGAGGTCGTCGGAATCAATCGAGGCGACCTCGACGACTCCGGCGAGGCCATCCTGATTCGTGGCAAGGGCCGCCGGGAACGCATCGTTCCTCTGGGCTCGCACGCGTTGGCCGCACTTCGTCATTACGTGGGTTTTCACGACACCGAACTTGCGGAAGCCGGGATGAAGGCGGGATCGGATTCGGCCCTCTTTGTGAACAAGCATGGTGGTCGGCTGAGCAGTCGTTCCGTTCGTCGGAAGGTCACCAAGTACCTGGAGCAGGTCGGCCTCGATCCCGAGATCAGCCCGCACACCATCCGGCACAGTTTCGCCACCCATCTTCTGGACAACGGAGCAGATCTGCGATCAGTGCAGGAGCTGCTCGGGCATCAGTCGCTGTCGAGCACTCAGGTCTATACGCACCTCTCGACTCGCCGCGTGCGGGACTCCTACGACAAGGCTCATCCCAGAGCCGAGGCCGGTTGATACCCCGCGAGACCGGCCGTCCAGCCGATCAATGCCACTGAAATAAAGACGACGCCCCGTGAAACAGATTCACGGGGCGTCGTCTTTATTCCGAGCGTACTTCAGGCGATGACGACTCCTGCGAAGAGCTGTTCCTGTCGCCATTGCATGCTCTCGGATCCTCGTTGCCGCACGGCGCGAGGGATCGCAAGATGAATTTGAACGGGATCAGTCAACTCTATTTCGTCCGAGGTTTCATGGACTCCGAGTCGGAAGGGGGCGCCGGCCCAGTCCACTCTGACCGCCCCGCATGGCACCCCCTCGTTGCTTCGAAGTCTTCCGCCGTGACTTCTCGGATATCGACTGGTCGCGGCGAGTTTCAGGTCGATCACTTCGCCGCGAAGATGGGTCGGTACACGAATCGGCTGATGAATGATGCCGAAGTCGCCACCACCGCAGGTGAACGCGATGTGAATGTCCTCGCCACTGTTGCGGACGGAGAAACACTCGCCCATCGGACGAAGGTGCACCACGGCGTGGGCCGGATTCTCGAATCGATTTTGGTAATAGAGGCGGAGCTCGGCGGCGCCGCTGGAGTCGAGTCGCACCAGCGGCATGAAGCACACGCCATCGGCTTCGTAGTAGATCGATCCCACGGCTTCCGCGAGTTGATCCTGCAGCCGGTCGGTGAACCAGAGTGTCCGAATCAAGAAACCACCCAGCCCGAGCATGAGGGCCATGCTGATCACCCGTTGCGCCCAGATTCCGCCGTCACCCTGTCCGATCTGTCCGGATGCCATCCAGGCGATGCTCGCCCAGATCGTCACTGCGGCGAAGACTAGGACGAGTATGAAATTTCGCTTCTCATGCATGACCGCCTCCTCTTCGGAGAGCCAGATGCTCGGGGCCGATCGAGTCCGTGGACTCGATGGATACCGTGCATGGCCGGTCGTCGCGGAACGCGGGCGAAGTGGAACGGACGTGACTTCGTCTTGAAGGTCTCGAAGGAACGAAACTTGAATCGAGACCGGCGCGAACCGTGGCGCGACCTTGCATCGGTCGTGACCTCGAAACGCCGTACTCTCCTCTTTAGGGTGTGTTGAAACGAGATCGGCGCCGCGGCACACGCCACGACACGACAAAAAATCTGGAGATCAACGGGCTCTCGGAAGAACATCGAGACCCGGGAAGTTCAAGCCTGTCGGCGAATGGGGCGTCGAGTCCGAGCAGTCGACTCGTCTCGGCCATCAGCATCCGTCGGCGCAACTCCGGACTTCTAAAGCGTACCGCGCGATCGAGGCTCACCCCGGTTCGGGAAGCGATTTCACGAAGTATCGTCGGTCGACCATCCCCAACCGCCACTGCGGTACGATCGGCCGGGAGCGGGCGAGCTGGCTTCTCGGTGAATCCCCGCGTCGAGCGTTCGGTCGCTCGCGGAGTCCGAATCGTGATCGACACAGGCGACAACGAAGTGCCATGGCGGCTGCTGGAGGCGGACTGCGGCGAGGTATTGGACGATTTACCGGCGGGAACCGTCGATCTTGTCTATGCCGATCCTCCATTCGCGACCAATCAGGTCCAGAAGGGTCGATCCGAGGGGCTTGCCTACGACGACCGCTGGCCCGATCTCGACTCGTATCTGGGTTTCATGGCCGGACGGCTCGAACAGTTGCATCGGGTTCTGGCACCTGATGGGGCCATTCTGCTGCATGTCGACTGGAGGACGTCGCATCATCTGCGGCTACTTCTGGATGAGATCTTCGGTGCTGGGAGATTTGTGAATCACCTCATCTGGCAGTACGGCCTCGGTGGTTCGAGCCCGAGTCGTTTCGCGCGAAAACACGATGACATTCTCTATTACGCCCGTGGTGACGAGCGGTGGTTCGAGCCGCCGCTGGTTCCCGCCACAAGCCGCCGAATGGCTGGAATGATGAAGAAGGCGACCGACGTGATCGCGATCCCGGCGATCAACAACATGGCAACCGAGCGTACGGGGTGGCCGACCCAGAAGCCGGTCGCCCTGCTTGAGTTCCTGGTGGGCGCCTGCGCGAAACCTGGTGGCACGGTGCTCGATCCGTTTTGCGGAAGCGGTACAACGTTGGTGGCAGCGGTCCGACTGGGCCGTCGAGCGATCGGCATCGATCGGCATCCGGAGGCGATTCGAATCGCGGAGCAGCGTTTGAAGGAACTTGGTGATCCGATCGCCGCGGCCGATCGACGAGCCGAGGGTTGATCAGTCGTCGGACGCCGGCTCGGTCGCCGAGGATCCGGGAATCACGGTGATCAACTGATCCACCCAAGCGCCGGGAGCCTCCTCGGAGACGGCGGTGAGATGGCCGACCTTCCGACCCGGACGCGGTTTTTTTCGATAGTCGTGATAGACCGCGACGCCGTCGGTCGCCTCGGCCGACGCGATGCCGAGGTCATCTACCGTTGCGATGCGGTCGGCGGCCAGATCAGGGTGGACCGGCGAGGCGCCGATGGCATTGAGCATCGTTGCGTGGCGATGACGGGCCGCGGTGGATCCGAGGGGGAGTCTGGTCACGGCACGGACATGGTTTTCGAACTGGTCTGTTTCGGCGAATTCGATCGTGAGGTGGCCGCTGTTGTGAACGCGAGGCGCGATTTCATTGGCGAGCACATCGTCACCTCGGACGAAGAATTCCACCGTGAGCACGCCACAGTGGTCGAGTGCTCGGGCGAGCTTCTCAGTGTGCGCCAGCATGGCGGAGGCCGCCTTCGGTGAGACATTCGGGGCTGGGCAGTCGCTCCGGCGGAGAATGCCTCCCGCATGTTGATTCCGGATCGGTCCCCAAACCTCGGTCGCGCCGTCGTCGCCTCGGACCACGAGCACGCTCGCTTCGAGATCGAAATCGATCATCGATTCAAGGATCGCGGGCCTTTCGCCGATCGCGGCAAATCCTGATTCGAGGTCCTCAGGATGCCGGAGCACCGCCTGGCCCTTGCCGTCGTAGCCACCCCGCCGTGTCTTGAGGATCGCGGGAAGCCCGACTTTGGCGACCGCCGCCGCGAGTGACGTGAGATCCTCGACCGCGGCGAATGACGCCACTGGAACGCCATGAGCCGCGAGAAAAGACTTTTCGACCAGTCGATCCTGAGAGGTCTCGAGTGACTTCCAACCAGGTCGGACATCGACTTCCTCGGCGAGGCGAGCCGCCGATGCGGCCGGGACGTTCTCGAATTCATAGGTGACGACATCGCAGCGACGGGCGAGTTCCGACAAGGCCTCGGCGTCGTCGTAGGCGGCTCGAATTCGATTGCCGACCAGATCCGCGGTGCAGTGTTCGGCCGGATCGAGGAACACGCACTCGATACCGAGTCGCCGAGCGGCGGTTCCGAGCATCCAGCCGAGTTGCCCTCCTCCGAGGATTCCAAGGATCACGAAGTCTTCGCTCCATCATTCCCATCGAGGCCCGGGATCGGGTTCTCGAGCACTCGATCAGTCTGCGCACGTCGCCATTCGATGAGCTTCGATCGTACTTCGGTATTCTCGATCGCGATCACCGATCCGGCCAGGAGCCCGGCGTTGACGGCTCCCGCCCGTCCGATCGCGAGGGTGCCGACCGGAATGCCAGCGGGCATCTGAACGATCGAGAGGAGGGAGTCCATGCCGGAGAGCGTCTTCGATTGCACGGGGACGCCAAGGACTGGAAGGTGGGTCTTCGAGGCGACCATTCCGGGCAAATGGGCGGCCCCGCCCGCGCCGGCGATGATCACTCGGATGCCGCGGTCGGCGGCGGTGGACGCATATTCGAACAGCAGGTCCGGGGTGCGGTGGGCGCTGACCACTCGGCACTCGTGCGAGACGCCGATCGCGGTGAGTGTCTCTGCGGCGTGCTGCATGGTCTCCCAGTCGCTCTGGGATCCCATGATCACGCCGACGAGCGGATTCGTGACGGTATCGGCCTCATTCATGGCGGGAATCGTACCGCGGACCCAGCTTGAGAAGGATGTGACCCCCGCCGACCCCGGCTTCTCCGCCCGTCTGCCGGTTCTGCCGGTCGGTGTGCCGGATTCCGAAGTTCGGACGAAGGCCCGATCAAGAACCGCCGAGGCGAGTAGCATTCGGAACCATGCCCAACATCATCATCAATCAAGAATCCGTCTCGCTCGTCGACCAGGAGCGGGTGACCTTCCAGCGATTCGCCGAACTGTCGTTCCCCCAGTGCGTCACGCTTCTGGGGATTCCACGTGAACGGCGGTTCATTTCGATGCTTCCCGCCTCGTACGTCTTGAAGCGACGAGAGGACGGCGTCGACTGGGATGACCCGATGGTTCAGGTCGCCCTCTGGAATCTTCATGATCTCGGAGTCGTCGAGATGAGTCTCGCGGCGGATCCGGAGGGTGGGGATGGTGACCCGCAGATTCGGTTCGATCGCGCGGAAGCGACCGACATGGCGCTTGGACGCGACTCGTCGATCAATTTCTCCACCGTCAAGAGCGGACGGGCATTCATCGCCGCGCTGAACAATGTCGTTCACCGTTCCTTCTTCTTCAACGGCGTCGAGCATGAGATTGGCATTCAGCCTCGGCCGGAGATCGAGAAGATTGCGGAGCTGTCCCTCCAGGGCCGGAAGAATGAAGAGGGGCTTATCTTCGCGATCTCGCGGACGTTCGCCAAAATGGTGCAGCAGGGATTGACGGTCGAGGATATTGAAGTGAAATCGGGGATGGAACTCCTGGCCAACCTCGGTTGCATCGGAATATCCGTCGTTCCCAACGAGGGTCGGATCGTCTTTAATAGTTTCAGCATCATGTCTGCGATGTCCAGCGGGCTGCTTCAGGGACTCAACTGGGATAATCTGAAGAAAGTGAAGGGCAGTGTCCAGATGATGATCGACCAGATCGAAACCCGGGCCGAAACCCCGATCGTCCAGCAATCGAACCGACCGGTCGCCAAGCGTCGTCGACGGGATTGAGTCGGGATCAGTTTCGATTCGAAGGCCTTCATGCGGTAGCATCGAGGGATGAAGACCATGCACTGGCTCCTCGTCGCACTCTCGCTTCTCGTTTCAGCATCCACGGGCTTCGCGTCTGGGGATTCGCCTCGCTGGATCTGGATCTCCGCTGCTCCGGGGGTCGGAGAACACGCGATCTTCGATGTCGATATCGAGATCCCATTGGGATCGAAGAATCTCGTGGTCCGAGCGGTGGTCGACAACGAATTCGTGCTCCGTCTGGATGGCGAAGAGGTGCTTCGAGGAGATGACTGGTCATCGCCTTCGATTCTCGACCTCTCGAAGCCGGAACCAGGCCGCCACCGGCTCTCGTTTGAGTGTCGCAACGAGAGTGGGCCGGCGGGGCTCGCCGCGATCATCGAAATTGATACGCCGTCGGGCGTGGTGCGGAAGGTCTCCGGCCCTGACTGGATGGTCAGAGGCACCGGAGAGACAACGGATGACGCCCGGACGCCGATCGACTTCGGTTCGACCGAAGCCCCCGACGGACCCTGGAAGAATCCTTTTGAAGAGAAGATCGCGACGCCGGTCGAGGCGATCACCGTTCCCGATGGTTTCGAGGTCGAACTGCTGCACTCAGCGCAGCCGGGCGAAGGATCCTGGAGTTCGATGACCGTCGACGATCGGGGCAGGGTCATCCTCTCCGCGCAGTACGGCCCGCTTCGGCGGATCACTCCGGCGGATTCGCCGGGAGGACAAGCACGGGTCGAGCGACTTCACGAAACAGTCGGTCGTGCCCAAGGGCTGCTGCTGGTTGGTGACGATCTCTACGCGAGCGTCGTCGACGATCCAGACCGGAGCGGGGGGCTCTGGCGACTCCGGGATGCCGATGGGGATGATCTCTTCGAAACCGCGGAACGTCTCGCCGCCTACGGGAATGGTTCCGAGCACGGCCCGCATGGTCTGGTGCTGGGGCCGGACGGGATGATCTGGACGGTGATCGGAAATTATTCCAGGCATCCGCAGCCGATTCTGGAGACCAGTGCTCACGCCAACTGGGCCGAGGACACCGTGCTCGAACGGATCTGGGATCCGCGAGGACATGCGGTGGGCAAACGTTCTCCCGGTGGCCTGGTGCTGCGAACCGATCTGGACGCCACCGGATGGGAGATTGTTGCAGGCGGTTTCAGGAACCCCTACGACCTCGATTTCACGGCCGATGGCGAACTCTTCACCTACGACGCCGACATGGAGTGGGACATCGGTACGCCGTGGTATCGAAGTCCGAGGTTCATCCACGTGGTCTCCGGCGGCGAGTACGGATGGCGAGGCGGCAGCGTGAAGTGGCCCGTCGATTCACCTGACGCAAGGCCGGCCGCCCTTGAGATGGACGCGGGCAGTCCAACCGGCGTGGCGAGTGGCCATCGGTCGAACTTCCCCGAACCCTGGAAGAGTCGGATGTTCCTCGGCGACTGGGCGTACGGCCGGGTGCTTGCAGTCGATCTCGAAGCCGATGGCGCGAGCCACGTTGCAACGGCGCACTCATTCCTGCAGGGGCGGCCATTCAACGTGACCGACTTTGCCTTCGGGCCGGATGGGGCGATGTATCTCACGACCGGTGGACGAGGATCGCAGTCGGGCCTCTACCGCGTTCGATGGACCGGTCCGATGTCTCAGGATGCGGCCACGCCGACGAAGATCACGACCGCGATCCTCAGGCGACGTTCGCTGGAAGCCTCGCATCGGGATGCCAATGCGGTCTCTCACGAGGCGCTCTTTGACGGTCTTGGGGACGCGGATCCCGCTATTCGATATGCCGCCCGAATCGGCGTGGAGCGTGCATTGCTTGCGGCGAGAGACGGTGAACCCGGCGCCTTCACAGAGTCGGACGACGATGTCGTCGAGGCGCTGCTTGAACTTCCCGCCGATGCGGGCGGATGGGATGCCGCGATCGCGATGATGCGGGTCGGTGACCGTGCAGATGCGATCGGTAGCATCGGTCGGATTCAAGAAATGGCGGAGGAAGACGACTCCGATTCCGGGAGGCGTCAGCTCGCCCGCGTGCTTGGGTTGCTCCTCACCCGTCACGGTCCTCTCGAGCCTGAGCCCGCTTCGAAGGTCATCGATTCGGTCGAGTTGATCTATCCGTCCGGCGTCTTCGAGACCGATCGAGTTCTGGTCGAAGTTCTCGTGGCGCTCGACGCCCCGTCGGTCATCGCCAGAACGTTGCCGCTGATCGAGGCGGCCGACCGGCAGGAGACGGCCATCATCTTTCTGCATGCCCTTCGGTTGCAGAAATCTGGTTGGGATGAGGACTCCCGGGGTCGGGTCATGTCGGCCCTTGATCGAGCGAAGTCGTACTCGGGCGGCGCGAGCCTTCCGGGGTTCGTCGCGGCGATCAGATCCGACTTCGCAGACACCCTCGGACCGGCCGCTGCCGAAACACTGGCCGCTCGAGAAGCCGCCATGAAGGAAGCCGCGATTGAAACGGAAGTCCGTGCGTTCGTGCGAGCCTGGTCGGTCGACGATTTTTCGACGCACCTCGCGCGGGTTCATGCAGGGCGAGACCATGCTCGGGGAGCGATGATGTTCGAAGCCCTGCAGTGTGCCGCGTGTCACAAAGTGGGCGACGTGGGCATTGCCTACGGGCCGGACCTCACCGGCGTTGGCGGTCGATTCTCAGCCCATGATCTGCTGGTCGCGATCATCGAGCCTGCACGAGATCTTTCGGATCAGTACGCGGGGGTCCTTGTCGAGCGCGGCGATGCCGATCCGGTCATCGGACTTCCCATCGTCGAGGAAAATGGAATGCTCGCCGTCGCGCCTGATCCGCGAACCGGCACGCTCCGGGTCGAGATTCCGTTGTCGGAAATCACTGCTCGAACTCCCGTGACTCCGATGGCCGCGGGGCTTGTCGACACGGCGAGCATGGACGACATTCTCGATCTGCTCGCCTACATGCGGTCGGCGGGAGATCCTACGGATACGGCATTCAAGCGTCCGCCGTGATCCACCGATTGCCGTGACGTCGATTGGAACGTTCCCTCGCGCCGGAGCAACTGGAAGCCAGATGTCGAAGGAGAATCGAATCTCGAAGACCGGGCCGCCGGCTCACCTCATCGGCGCGGAGGGTGTTGCCCATCAGGTGTTCCATGACGCCTACCGCGAGTCGAAGGCCTCTTGGGTGACGGCGCGGCCTCAGCCAGCGGTGATGACCGCGTTGTCGAGGGGGTGGTTCGATGACGGCCCGCTTCTCGATCTCGGGTGCGGCACCGGCGAGAACGCCGCAGCCATCGCGACGGCACGAAAGAAGTTGCGGATTCTGGCAGTCGATGCGGTTCCGCAGGCGGTTGAGCAAGCGCGACTGGTGATCGCCGCGGCTTCTCTGACGGATCGCGTGCACTTTGAGGTCGCAGACCTTCGCGATTTCAAAGCGATGGAACCGTTCGGAACGGTGCTTGACGCCGGAGTGCTTCACGTGTTTTCTGATCAGGATCGAATCACCTATCTCGAGATGGTCACCCGGGTGCTCCGGCCCGGCGGCACCGCGATCTTCATCGAATTCAGCGACGCGGAGACCCGCCCTCGAGGGCCTCGGCGGCTTACCCGCGGCGAACTCTGTTCGGCGTTGTCTCTGGCCGGCTTCACGATCGACTCGATCGAGCCCACCAGATACGAGACCACGGTGCATTCCGGCGGCGCCGCGGCGTGGCTCACGAGGGCCATCCGTTGATTTTACCGCCGCACTCGGCGATTCCGTTGAATCGCCCCCCGATCTGTCGGCGAAACGGTTTCGTTCGAAGCTCCTGGTGACATAGGATCAACGCATGCCGAATCGCTCCCGAGTACCCGTAGGTCTCTCCGCATCGAATTCAATCCGAGCCAAGCTTCCCTTGAATGTGCTCCTCGTGGCACTGGGTGCGTGTGGCGGCCTCCTCGGGGGGTGTGTCAATCGTCAGGTCAAGGTGGAAATGCAAGCCGGCGCCGAAGGTCCGGTGCGGATCTTCGAGACGAATCGAGCCGATCGAGACGAGATCGGGCGACTGTCGGAGACCTACGAAGCGGCGCCGTCTAGACGGAGTGACGGAAAGGACGGCGTACGGTTCGAAGGCGTGTTCGCGGAACGCGACCTGCCCAGCGAGATTGGCAATCGCAATGGGTGGTCGACGCTGCCGGGAACTTTCGGGACGGCGTTCCTCTATGTCGAGCAATTTGGCGCTGCCCGCGACGACTGGGGCGCGTTCCGTGATCGCATGAACGCGGGGGAGCTGTGGATTCGAATGGCGATTCGATTCTTCGAGTCACGCATCGAGGATGAGGAGGCGCGGACGGAATGGAGGCGGGTCGCGAACGAAGAATTGCTTCCAGATGCCATGAGCGCCTTCCTCAGGTTCAACGCAGGTGGGTACGTCCAACAGGGTCAACGAGTCGACACTCGATTCCGCCCGCCCGAGGAACGAGGCCCGCGAAGCGATGATGAGTGGTTCCAACTGCAGGTCTTTGCGCCGCTGGTCGCATTTGCGGTGGAGAGATCCTGGATCGAGCCTTGGGAGGCGCAACTCGTCCTTCTCTCCGGCATCGACGGCTGGGTATCCGCTGGTGAACGAGCGTGGACCCGGAAGGAACTCGCGGATCCGATCGTGAAACGAACCGTCCAGAAGTTCGTTCCGGGCGCCGATCCGGGCGAGATCGGCCCCAGCAACCAGAAACTGATCTTCACCGGCCTTTCTTTCCTGTGGTGGGTGAACACCTCGAAGGAGGCGGTCGAAGTCATGCTCGACTCGCCCGCGATCACGGACGCCGACAAGGCGAAGCTCCGCTCGGGGAATCGCTCGATCGATCTGCCCGGTCCGTTCGGCATTCCGATCGGGGGTGGCGAGCAACCGTTGGAAAGTGAAGTCGTGCTCCGAACCGACGCAGCACCGTTCCTGACCAACGGGAACTGGGACGAGAGTCTGGGAACGGTCAGTTTTGGAACCCGTATCTATCCGGCGGACCAACGCCGACGAATGACCCCGCCGGTTTTCCACGCGAGTTGGGCGGTGCCCGACGAAACCACGCAGACGGAAATCTTCGGTGCGGTCGTGTTCGTGGGCCAGGATCTGGGCGAGGTCGTCTTCTGGGAACGGACGCTCGACGACGACACCGCGAAAAAATGGCTCGCGGCGATCGAAGCGGCCAGGCTTGCCGGTTCGCCGGAGGTCTTGCGCGACATCCTCGACCGCGTAGAGGGAGAAGCCGCGACCAACCGGCCCGCGCCGACGGCGCTCCGCAACGCAGTGTTTGAGGCGCCCGGCGCATGATGGCGGGCGATGAGATGCGAACGTTTCGGCCGGCGCGTCTGGCTCGACTCGTTTTGATTCTCGCCTTCCCGGTGCTTGTTCTTCCATCTCTGGCGGTCATGACGCCTTCTCCGAGCGCCGTCGCTTCGAGATGGATTGCCGACGGCGAGATTCCGGATCTCTCGTCATTCGCCGAAGTGGTGGACATTCACTGTCTGGAATGTCATCGCAACGCGGAAGACGATGGCGGTGTGGATCTTCGAAGCCTTGCGAAGTCAGGGGAGATCGCGTCCGTCGACCCGGTCCTCCTTCTCGCGGTGCGGGATCGACTTCGGGCTCGGGACATGCCGCCCCGAAAGCCGGTATCTGAAGACGCGAATCCGGTCGTTGCGCGACCGACGGAGGCGGAGTATCGCGAGGGGATCACCGTATTGGGCGGCCTGCTCGCCGAGCAAGCGGTTGATGCCGGCGTACCCGGCGTCGTCCTGCGTCGGTTGAATCGGTTCGAGGTCGCCAATGCCATCGAGGATGTGTTCGAAATTGCCATCGACATTTCGACGCTGCCCGCAGACGATGTCGGCCATGGGTTCGATCATCTCGGGGAGGTTCTGGCGACTTCGCCGCTGCTCTTTGAGAAGATCGTGGACCTCGCGGAATCAGTTGCCCGGCGTTCGGTCTTCGATGCCGCCACGGCCCTGCCCGAGATCCAGATCGCGGCGGGTGACACGCTCGAGGGTGGTCGGGCGATGCGAGGTGGTCGATGGCTGTCGACCCGCGGCGAGGTCTCCGCCGAGATTCCACTCCCACGCCCCGGCCGGTACCGCGCCGAATTTGACCTCGCCGGACAACAGGCTGGACCGGAGGCGGTGCGCTTCGAACTTCGGGTGGACGATGTCGCCGTCGATCGCGTGGAGGTCTCCGAGCCACCCGCCGCGCCGGCCACCCATACCGTCGAGTTCGAGCACGCGGGGAACGCGAGAGATGGAGTGAGGCTTTCGGCGTTCTTTCTCAACGACTACTACCGCAAGGACGATCCGGATCCGAAGAACCGAGATCGAAACGCGCTGGTAGCCGAGATTCGACTGGTCGGCCCGCTCGATCCGGGCGAACCGAGTCGGATGCAGCGATCCCTCGCGGCACGGATGAATCGTGGCGATCGTCGTACCGGACTGGCGAGGGCCGCCAGATGGCTCTTGGAGCGGTGCTGGAGTCGCCCGATCGCATCGGACGAAGCAATGGCCGTGGCCGATGTGGCGATGGCTGCCGCCGGATTTGATCCCGACGCTGATCAAGGAGCCGGGGGAGACGGCAGAGCCGAGATGATGCAGGCACTGATCGTCTATGCCATTGCGAGCCCGGAGTTTCTTTTCAGAATCGAACGGCCGAGGGAAGGCGCGGCGATCGCCGCCGACGATTCGATCCCGCTCGACGGGCATTCGATTGCGGGGCGTCTCGCGGCGTTTCTGAAAGCGAGCATCCCGGACGCGGCGTTGCTTGAATCGGCCAGAGCCGGCCGGCTCGACTCGGGGCGGGGAATCCTTCGGGAGGTCGACCGGCTTCTCCGACAAGGTGGCTCCAGATCGTTGGCAGAACGATTCGCAACTCAGTGGTTGCATGTGGAGGGGCTGGAACGACTCGAACCGGACCCGGGAAGATTCGGAGATATCCCGACCACGTTGCTCGCCGACATGCGGGAAGAGACGATCCGCGTCTTCGAAGAACACGTTGAGAATGAGCGGAGCATTCCATCCCTGTTTCATGATTCGACTTCTTGGTGGTCTCCCGCGCTGGCGATTCACTACGGGATCGACCCGATCGAACTGGAACTCGAGCCGTCGGGATTCAGCCGGGTGGATCTGTCGAGGGTCGACTTTCCACAAGCTGACCTCGGGCTCCTCCGCCATGCGAGCGTGCTCGCGGTGACCAGCAATCCGACGCGAACCTCCCCCGTGAAGCGAGGAAAGTGGGTGATGGAGTCGCTTCTGGACTGCCCGCCGCCCCCACCTCCGCCCGGGGTCGCACAGTTGCCCGACGATCTTGCATCGGATGGCGAGGCGCAGTCACTGCGGCAGATCCTCGAAATCCATCGAAGGGATCCGGACTGCGCGTCCTGTCACCTACGAATGGACGCATTGGGATTCGCGCTGGAACCACTTGACGCCGTGGGTCGGTGGCGCGACGAGGAAGACGGGCGACCCATCGATGCGGCGGCGACGCTGCCGGATGGCAGGCGGATCGAAGGGCCGCGTGGATTGAGGGATGTGCTGGTTGAGGATCCAGCGTTGCTCCGGTCATTCGCGAAGCACCTCTTGATCTATGCCCTCGGTCGAGGCCTCGAGTGGCGGGACGAACCATTGCTCGACGGGCTGGCGGTCAAACTTCAAGACCGCCCCACTGTGCGTGCGGCGATTGAATTCATCGTGACGAGCGACGCATTCCGGCGGATGCCTCGACCGGTGGACGGCGGCGCGGAACCCGAATGAGGCCATTGGAGGCCGGTCAGTAGTCTGAGATTAAGAAATTCGGCATTGCCTCGTCTGGGTCCAGCCGATACCGTCGAGCGTCGGGCCTGCTTGACTCCGGAGACTCACCAGATGGCGAAGACGCTTCATCGACGTACGGTTCTTCGTGGGATTGGGACCGCCATCGCGCTTCCCTGGCTTGAGGCGATGTCACCCGGGACGATCACCCGGACCGCTCGAGCGGCGACCCGAAATTCCACGCCGACGCGATTGGCGTTCCTCTTCGTCCCGAACGGCGTTCACGCCCCGGAGTGGCTGCCAACCCCGGGAGCTCCAGGCGCATCGTCGATTCTGGCCGAGTTGCCGCCCTTGCTCCGTCCCTTGGATCGAGTCCGTGAACACATCACGCTTCACAGCGGGCTCTCGCATCGAAACGCGACTGCCCTCGGTGATGGCCCCGGTGATCATGCTCGAAGCGCGGCTTGTTTTCTGACCGGCACTCATCCCAGAAAGACCGCGGGCAGCGACATTGTGAATGGAGTCTCCATCGATCAGGCGGTCGCGGCGGGCAACCGAGGGCGAACTCGGTTCGACAGTCTGGAGATCGGATGCGATCCGACGCTGACCGCGGGCAATTGCGACTCCGGGTATTCCTGCGCCTATAGCGCTAACATCGCGTGGCGATCGCCGCGGACACCCGTGGCGAAAGAAACCAGCCCTCGAGCGGTCTTTGAACGTCTCTTCATGGCGGGCCCGGTCGGTGAGTCCATGGAGGCAAGAGGCCGTCGTCTGAGCCGCCGGCGAAGCATTCTCGACGCGGTGCGCGGTGATGCGGTTCGACTCTCCAGGGATCTCGGTGGACGCGATCGAGCCAAACTCGAGGAGTACCTCGATGGCGCGAGAGAGCTCGAGCGTCGCATTGAACAGGTGGAGCGATCCGAGCAGGATTCATCGGGGTGGGGAATCGATCGACTTCCGCCCGGAGTGCCGGGAGACTACGGGGACCACCTTGCATTGATGGGGGACCTGATGACGCTCGCGTTCCGATTGGATCTGACTCGCGTCTGCACGTTCATGTGGGCCAACGAGGGTTCCAATCGGACATTCCCGATGGTCGACGTCCGAGAGGGGCATCACCATCTCTCGCACCACGCCGGCGATCACGCCAAGATTGACGCGATTCGGCGGATTAACCTGTGGCAGAACGAACGCTTCGCGGATCTGATCGCTGGCCTGGCCGGCATCGAGGGCGAGCACGGGGGATCGCTCTTAGACGACACGCTGGTGCTCTACGGAGGGGCCATCTCCGACGGTAACCGCCACAATCACCATGATCTGCCGATCGTGGTTGCCGGGGGTGGCGGTTCCGCAGCGCCAGGACGACAAGTGTCGCATGCGCCTCGAACCCCACTCTGCAATCTCTACCGGTCGATGGCTTCAGCCGCTGGCACGCCGTTGGATCGTTTTGGCGATTCCAACGGCTCGGCGATGCTCTGAAGACGACTGCGACATCGAAGGCGCTCTCGTCTTGATCTCGGTCAGGCCGGCTTGAGAAGAAGCGTTGTGCCGAGGGCTGCGATTTCATCCACGAAATTGGTAGCGGGACCCGCCAGCTTGCCGAGATGGATGTCCCGGGGGGGACCAAGAAGCAACCCGCGGAAAGCTGAGAAGCTTGCATCGGTGAGATTGAGCAGGGATCCCGGTGGCGGCGTGATTTTCTTGAAGCATGCGACGAACAAGTCCGAGTTTGCGGTGAAGGCAGCATGGTCGATCGGCATCACCGGGGGAAACGTGAGCAGCACGAATGAGAAAGCATTCGGTCGTTCGTCGTAGAAGCGGTAGCTCGACTCCACCCATGATCGGATGAACGTGCCGAGATCCGTCTCATTGGTGGCCGACGCTCGCCGAGTCGCCGCCAATTCAAAGACGAGGCTTGAGAAGACCTCCTCCTGCATCGCATTCTTGTTCTCGAAGTGATGGTAGAGCACCGCCTCGTTGCAATCAGCTTCGCGTGCAATCGCTCGAACACTCGCGTTCTGAATTCCGTCGCTGCCCACGACCTTGATCATTGCGTCCATCAGTCGTTGCTTTGTGCGGGCACCAGTTCGCTTCGGTGATTTCGTGGGAGACGTCATTGTTGAGTTCATTTTCTCGTGGTTGCGTGTTGTAGAGGTTCGGGCGGGAATTTGGCGGCTCAGAATCGGCATGTCTTGGGTCTGACGGTCGAGGAGTCACAACGTTGCGTCGAATCTAAAGGTTGTCAGGAGGGGTGTTTTGGGGTCAATGTCACTGAGTCCAGAAAAAGACTTGTTTTATTTTGTCAGGAGCGGTGTCTTGGGGTCAATAAAATGCAGAAGAACGGTCTTTTCCATATTGACAGGCAGCATTTAGGCGGAAATTGGCGGTTTTGGCTTTGAGTGTGTTCGGCTTTGGATATTATTGAATTGAGCGTTTATAGAACGAACGCTCTCAAATTTGACTCTTTCGTCCGGGGTTTTAGTCGGCGTTTCGACTCTTGCTAGAACCCCCTTTAGAACTCCCTCGGTTTTCCGAGGGAGTTCTCTTTCATCTACGGGCGTTCTTGGGCAAGCGTTGGGGTTGGACTTGCATCTGGTCGAACGGCGGTCCTTCGTTGGTTCTTTAGAAATCGGCGGGGCAGCGTAACCCGCATAATGCTCGTATGGAAAAGAGGCGGTTCGTAGTCGTGGGGCTGGGTGGTATCGGCGCGGCGGTACTGAATGAGTTGTCAATTCGTAGGGTTCGCCCGTTAGGGCTAGACGGTTGCACGATTGGTCATGATCTCGGAAGTTCGCATGGGGGCTCGCGAGTCGCGAGGCAGGCGTACTTCGAACACGCAGATTATGTGCCACTGTTGAAATCGGCCTTCGACGGTTGGGACCGCCTCGAAGCGGAGACCGGAATCCGGTGTCTGCACAGGATCGGCGTGCTGCTGGCGGGCGGGATCGACTCGATGCTTCTGAAGGCATCGCTTGCGAGTGCCAGGGCCCACGGGATTTCGATCGAGTCTCTCGAACCCTCCGAACTTCGTCGTCGGTTTCCCCAGTTCACGCTTCCAGACGGAATGCACGGGGTGTTCGAGCCTGGGGCGGGCTTCGTTCGCCCGGAAGCCGGCATCGACGCAAATCTCCAGTCGGCGGTGCGGAGCGGCGCCGAAATTCGACGCCCGTCAAGAGTTCTTGGCATCGATGCCGATGACGACGGTGCCTTGATCAGGACGAGCCAGGGGGAGATTCGAGCCGAACGGGTGGTGGTGGCCGCGGGTGCCTGGACGAGCCAACTTCTCGGAGAAATCGACCCCCGCATCACGCTCGTTCCCCAGCGGAAGGAAATGGTCTGGTTCGCCAACCGCGGAGAGAGGGCGTGTTCGTCTGCCGGAATGCCCGCCTGGCTGATCGACGACGACGGTGCCTGCGGAGATGGTGTCTATTACGGCGTTCCGACCTGGAGAGGCCAAGAAGGCCCTCTGGGGATGAAAATCGGCTTTCACGGGCCTGGTATACCGGTTGATCCGAACGTGAAGCAGGCGGTCCCTCAGGAGATCGTCGATCGCTTTTCAAGAGACATGAAGCGGTACCTTCCCGACGTGCTCGGCGAACCGATTGCCGCCCAGTCCTGCCTCTACACGATGAGTCCGGACGAGCACTTCGTGATCGATCGGCTCCCCGGGCGGGCGGCCGTCGTCGTGGCGGCCGGATTCAGCGGTCATGGCTATAAGTTCGCCCCGGCAATCGGCGAGATCGCGGCGGATCTCGCCATGAAGGGGGAATCCTCGCTTCCGGCAGGGTTCTTGGGGTTCGCCAGATTTGGAACCAAGGCTGAATCGTGATTCCGCTATTCTCAGTCTTCGCGTTCCCACTTCCCCGGCGACTCGCCGGGACCTCATTCGCCTTGGAAATCCCTGCTCATGATTCTTATCTCTCACCTTCTCGATCGTCGTCTCCCCCGGGCGATCTGGGCTCGATTGATTCCGGTTCTGATCCTCGCGAATCCAGCGGTCGGACAATTGGGGAACGACTTCTCGCCCCGGGCGTTCAACGGGAAACCGTTAGTGGCGAGTGTCCGGGGGGTCCCTGCGAGTTCGGACGGGTTGAGCGTCTTCCGCAACTACCGATTCAACTCGGAAGGACGGCTCCTCCGGATCGAGCAGGGGTCGAGCACGCTCGGAGTCACGCTCGAGGTCACCTTCGAAGCGGATCCCGAGGGGCGTCCGGTGAAGGCTTCCGCCATGTTCATGGGCAATCTTGGTTGGACGGAGACCTACTCCTACGATGAGAAAGGGCGACTCGAAACCTGGAAGAAGTTGAATCCACGGACCGGCGTCGAGACCGTCTCCCGACGACACGTCTATGACGAGGAGGGGCGTCAGTTAAAGACGATTCTTGTTCGGGCAGGACGTCCGCCGGAAGAGACAGCCAGGACGTTCGATGCCTCGAATCGAGTGCTTCAGGAAGAAAGCACTTCCGAGGGGAAGTTGGTCCGCCGAACCGAATTCGAATACGACGCTTCCGGGTGTCTGGCAAAGCAGGTGTCGGTGCTCAGCAAGGGACAGGTGGAGGTACGCGAGTGGACCCACGGAGCAGATTGCCAAGCGAACCAGTTGAGGATCCGAAGCTTCGGTGGCAAGACCAACGTGGTCGAGATGACCTACGACGGCAAGGGAAATCTCGTCGCCGAATCAACCTTGCGAGAGGGTCGCTCAACCCCCGAGGTGCAGCAATGGACCTACGAATTTGCGGAAGCGGTGTCCGAAAAAGCCGAGGCAAGTGAATGATCCTGCCGGGTTCGGCCTCGGCCAGTCAGAGGCCTGACGCAAGCTCCGCAAATCGGTAACATCGCGATTCGCGACATCGCGGAGCCGCTTGCGGGCGGCAAGGCCATGTAGACGCCTAGTAACCGACTTGACGGCACACCAAAGAGAGATGGAATCATGAACAGAACCTCGACCATTCGTTGCCTCTTGGGCGCCCTCGTTCTTCCATTGGCATTCGTCGGTGGGTGCGCGATGGGATCCGCGAATTCCCACGACGGAAGAGTCGAGTCGCTTCATCCGGATGCTCGGAGTGAGATCACCGAAAAAGTGGGCTCGCCGATCACGCTCAAGCTCCCAGGTAACGCAGGGACTGGGTACGAGTGGGTCATCGCAGGTGATCTTCCGCCGTTTGTCAGCCAGCGGGGCCAGTCGAGTTTCGTGCCCAACGATTCGGATAAAGTTGGTTCTGGAGGCGATTCAGAATTCGTTTTCGTCGCAAGAAAACCAGGAAAAGGTGTGATCCGCTTCCACTATCTTCGGTCTTGGCAGAAGGATGCTCGGCCGGCTCGGTGGGCCGAGGTCGAGTTGACGGCGAACCCCAGCGGTTCCTGAGCCGGATCCCGAACCTCCGCCTTGGTACATTCCGGTGCATTTCATAGCCAGGTCCGAAAGAAACCAGTCGTTCCTTGATTCGCTTTCAGGTCTTCCTGAACCAGAACCGAGAGAAGAAGGGGATATGGGCGATGCCATTATTTGATGTACTTGGAAGCGAGGTCGAAGGACCTGAGGGGCCGGTGCTGGTCGAAGCGACGTTCGCATCGCTCCCGCCGGGTCACGGTGGTCCAGCCATCTGCACTCGGGAGCGATTCCTCGGCGAGGTGGTCGACCGTCACGGACGCCGTTGGCATGCCATGATTGAGAACAAGAGCGCTCGGTATCTCGGGCCGGCGGACGACTGAGCGACGTATCCGTCCGGGGGTCCGCCTCGATCACGATTCACTCGGTACCGGATATGGATGCCCCTTGGGGCGACCCGGCAGCGCCGAACCAGTACACCAGTCGCCCTCCTTGATCCGCGACGCTCACGGTCCAGAGCGCCGTTGCGAGCGTGAGTCCGAACGCGAGTGCTCCGGCGCCCCATCGAACCATGGGACGGGGGATGGTGGACACCAGCACCATCGCGGCGATCGCCGTCAGGAGAAGCGGGACACGCTCGCCATCTTGATGATGATCTTCCAGAAGCGAGATTCCGGTCACGCCGAGATTCGTGCGGGCCAGATTCTCGGCGGCCTCGCCCGCTTCGCCAGCCTGCCAGGCGATGACGCCGGTCGCAAAGATCGTCGCGGCGAGAAGAAGGCGATAGGCGAGGGCTCGGCGGCGATGCATGAACAGCAGGACGAGGGTGAATGGAATCGCAAGAACGCTGAATGCGATCGGAAAATGAACCAGAATGGCGTGCCGAGTCGGTGGGTCCGCGAGTGAAAGTCGGATGTTCTCAAGCAGGTCGGTCACGAGGCGGGCCTCCATCTGTCGTCGATCATTCGGTTCAGGCCGGCAAGGGGCGGTACGCTCCTTGGAGTCGCCGGGTATCCGGAGCCACGATAAGTGATGCATCCCAGACCCGTCGCGGAGATTCAGCATATGAACCCGAGCCGCGTCCATTACCGAAGTTCATGCCTCCTGCTCGGCGCAGCCTTCCTCGCAGGGGCCGCTCAGGCACAGGATCAACCCTCGCCCGACCACCCCTTCGTATTCGCCAGAGAGATCTGGCGGGTCCCGGTGACGGCGGCGGCCTTGCACGACGACTCGACCTTTGCGAAGACGCCGGATCGCGTCGAGATCGTCTCGCGCCCGGTGGGCGCCGATGATGCGGGGGACCACTTCGTCCAACGGATCCGCGGATGGATCGAGGCTCCACGAACCGGCTCGTATCGTTTTTCGATCACTTCGGATGACGATGGGTTGCTCTTCCTTTCCCCGTCCGAGGCTCCCAACGAACGTGCCTTGGTGGCGGCGGTGACTGGTTTCACCGGGGCGGGAGAATTTAATCGTCAGCCGAAGCAGACCTCGAGGCCGTTGACCTTGATCAAGGGCCAGCGGTACTACCTGGAAGCCCGGCACCGAGACCAGGATGGTCTTGACCATCTCTCGATCGCCTGGAGAGGGCCGGGAATGCCGTCGGGCGTGTCTATTCCGATCGGGATGTCCTTGGTTCCGGAATTCACGCTGGAGACCTGGGAGAACACCGCTCGAGGTGATCCGTCGAGTCTCCCAGTCTTCGAGACACCTCCAGATCGAGTGCAACGATTGTTTTCCATGGGCTCCAATGACGTGGGGGTGAATGTGGCCACGCGGCTTCGGGGCCAATTCTTGCCGCCCAAGGACGGTGAATACCGGTTTCTGGTGACCGCGGACGATCTGGCGGAACTTCGGATGCTCGACGCCACCCAGCCCAAGGGCTGGACCCGGCTCGCAGGATTGACCGGCTGGACCAGCCCAAACGGCTGGGATGAGCGAGCCGAGCAGATTTCATCGCCCATTCGGTTGAAGGCGGGAATTCCGGTCCTGCTTGAGGCCCGACACTGGCAGGGCACCGGGCCCGGACATATCGGGATCGGGGTCATCGGACCCGGTGGCCTGGATCTTCGTCCGATCAAATCGATTCCGAAGTACGAAGAAACAGTGGAATCCGGAACCCGGTGAACCCTCGAACTCGTTCTTCGTAAGACCTGAGAGAAGGGCAACCGCCTGGAAATCCATCGGTATTCGTGGAAGCCCCGTATCCTCTCAGCAACGGATACCGGCAGCGTCTCAAGATTGTGCAGTACGTCTGCCGTCAATGAATCATTTTCCGCTTTGGAGACTCAAACTCATGGTTCACCCCCGAACCCTCGTCCTCGCCGGTGTGACCGGCCTTGCGGCCCTCGTCACCACGCTTCCGGCGACCGCAATGCAAGGTCCACCACCGTCGGCCAAGCCTGGTGCCAGCCAGGACTTCCCGCCATTCGCCAAGATTTCCGAAGGTTTCACCGAGGTGGCGCCGGCGGACGGCGGTCGAGGTCTGTATCGACTCTGGATCAATAAGAAGACTCAGAAGACCCTCGCCGAGCTTCCCCGGAGCTTCGAGAAGCAGGATCTCTTCCTCGCCTGGACGGTCGCGGCCGGTGTCGAGACCTCCGCGGTCCAGACCGGTGATCAAGATGCGAAGTGGAAGCGATTCGGAAAGCGACTCGCACTCATCGAACCGAACTTCGCGGTCGTTTCCACCGGCGACAAGCAGAGCCAGGATGCGACGCAACGTGTCTTTACCGATCGCGTCATCCTCGAGGTGCCGATTCTCACGATGGGTCCGGGCGGTGGTCCGGTCATCGATCTGAACGGTCTCTTCGTCAACCAGGCGAGCCGCTTCTTCGGTGGTGTCGTTGCTGGCGCGAACACTCGGCTCGTGACCATCGAGAAGGCCAAGACCTTCCCGAGCAACGTCGAACTCTGTTACGAGATGCCGCTCTCCAGCGGTCGGTTTGCGAAGTTCTACTATTCGATCGCCGCGATTCCCAGCAACACGGGCTACAAGCCTCGCGAGGCGGATGACCGAGTCGGCTTCTTCACGACGAGCATTCAGGATCTCGGGGATCCAGCGGCGGATACGCCGTGGAAGCGATATATCAATCGCTGGCAGCTTGAGAAGGCTGATCCCAAGTTGAAGATGAGCCCGCCGAAGAAGCCGATCGTCTTCTACATCGAGCACACCGTTCCGGTGAGGTACCGCCGGTGGGTCCGTGACGCGATCCTCGAGTGGAACACCGCCTTCGAAGAAATCGGGATCGTCAACGCGGTCGAGGTCTACCAGCAGGACGCCAACACCGGTGCCCACATGGAGAAGGACCCCGAAGATGCCCGCTACAACTTCATGATCTGGACCAACGCGAACATGGGTTTCGCGATCGGGCCTAGCAGAGTGAACCCCCGTACCGGTCAGATTCTCGATGCAGACATCGTGATGGACGAGGGATTCGTGAGTTCCTGGGTTGACGCCTACGAACGTCAGATTCCTCACGCCTCCATGGAAAGTCTCGGTTCCGAGACCATCGAATGGCTGGTCGAACACCCCGAGTTCGATCCCCGCGTGATTCTCGCCGCTCCCCAGGATCGCGAGCAGGTCACCACGGAGATCGCGGCCCGATTCGAAGAACTCCGAGGCGAAGGGCTTCGGGCGATGCATCCGAGTCTCGACGGTGCTGGTCGACTCATCGCGGGCGGTGGCCCGGATGGTAATGCCATCGAGAGCAACGTCAACGCCTGCACCGCGTGCCAGAACGCGATGCGAAAGTCGATGGACGTGGCCTTCATGCGGATGAACGCCGAACTCCTCGGAATGGTCAATCCTGAGGACAACGACGGACAGATGCTTGATGGCGTTCCCGAAGAGTTCATCGGTCCTCTCCTCAAGGAGGTGATCATGCACGAGGTTGGACACACCCTTGGCCTCCGGCACAACTTTGTGGGTTCTGAACTCGTCTCGTACGAAGAGATGAATAGCGAAGGCTTCGACGGTCCGATCTCCTCATCCGTGATGGACTACCTGCCGGTCAACATTGCATTCGGCGATAACGTCGAACAAGGACCCTGGACCACGACGGAGCTCGGTCCGTACGACCTCTGGGCCATCTCTTACGGCTATACCTCCGGCAAGACGGACGCCATCCTCGCCCGTTGCGGAGAGCCCGAACTTCGGTATCTCACCGACGAAGACACCATGGGACCGGATCCCATGGCACGCCGATTCGATCACGCCAAGAACCCGCTCGACTACGTCGATGCGCAACTTGCGATCGTCAAGGAACTTCGGGGCCGGATCATCGATGACATGGTCGAAGACGGCGAGAGCTGGGCGAAGGCTCGCCAGGCGTACCTGATGCTTCTGTCGAAGCACCGCAACGCCGTGGGGACCGCCAGCAACTGGATCGGCGGCAGTACGGTCAATCGCGTCAAGAAGGGCGCCGAACTCGACCCGATCTCTGACGTCCCCGCGGATCAGCAGCGTCGTGCCCTGGCCATCGTTCTTGATGCCACCACGCCCGACGCCGCCTACGGTCTGAATTCGGAACTCCTCCGGAAGATGACGGTCGAGAAATGGTTCGACGGCGGTGGCATGCGGGCGGCTATGACGGATCCGACCTTCGATGTGCATAATCGCATCGGCGGGGTTCAGCAGACCGCGCTGACCCTCATCCTCAACCCGACCACCTTGAACCGGATGTACGACAACGAGTTCCGGGCGGAGCAGGGCGAGGACGTGCTCACCATTCCCGAGACCATGGAAGCTGTGAGGGCTGCAGTCTGGACCGAGCTTGATGCCCGTCCGGACGGCAAGCAGACGAACAGCGATCCGTATATCTCAAGTCTTCGTCGAAACCTGCAGCGGGCTCAGCTCGAGCGTTTGGTTTCGCTCGCCGGTGAGAACAACCGTTTCGGGGCTTCCTCGACCGCGGTCAGAAGCCTTTCGCGGCAGCAGCTTCGGCAGCTCGACGAGCAGATCAGCGAGGCTTTGAGTCGTGACGGAAGTCGGCTCGACGGGTATTCGAAGGCTCACCTCAACGATGCGAAGGCGGTCATCGATCGCGTTCTCAACGCGGACTACGTCTACAACTGATCACACCAGCGGTCGATTTCGGCCGCGGTGAATATCGATGAGAACACACCAGGGGGCCGTCTTCGGACGGTCCCCTGTTCCTTTGGATCATGTAGCGGATGCTGCGTGGTGCCAGGGCATTCCGGGGCCTCCCCGGCGGAAGGCGATCGACGCGTTTCAATTCGTCGACGGGACTGCCTACGGTTTCTTGACGGGGGGGTTGGCGTAGAAGACGGCTTCGAAGTCGTACCACTTGAAGGCCTTTTCGCCGAGTGCCGGTCCGAAGGCGGGCGTTGATCCGACCATTCCGTCTCCTGCACCCATCCTCGCGGATTCGTCCGAGGCCGAAAAAGTGGGTGCGTATCGCCACCAGTAGGCGCTGGCCCCGACTTCTTCGGCCGTCGCGAGTGCTTCGTCGTCACCGGGAAGTTGCCCGATCTCCATCTTCTTGGAGAACTTACTGACGCCGAGTCGAGTCGACTTGATCTCCTTGAACACGCGTACCGGCGTTCCTTCTAGCTCCTGGCGACCGCCGACGTAGTTGTCCATGAACGGGTTCGCGCATCCCGCGAGGGCCATCGTGGAGATCACGAGGAGGGAGCGGAGGGAGCGAAGGCTTCGGGGTGTTGATCGCATGTCCGGGGATTCTCTCTTCTGAGGGCGACGTGGCTCGGAAAGGATCAACTCGGCTGGCGGAGCATCCAGAACATGGCTCGCCGTTGCTCCGGCGTGATCGCTTCGTCATACATGATGACATTGAGCCGATGGCGCTCTGTGCCGCACTCGGAGTCGAGTGTACGCCACGCGTCGACTTCCGTTTCGGTGATGGTGCCTGACGAGAACTTCTGCTCGAGGGGGAGCAATTGCGCCCGCATGGCGAGATAGGACGCGGCTTCGATCTTGAATTTGGCGACCCGCGGGTCATCGTCCATGGTCGAAGGAGCGCCGAGCTTTCCGAGGCCACCATCGGATCCTTGCGGTACCGGTGGCGCGATGTCCTGATCACAACCTATGAAAACGGTTGCAATGAGGGCTAGAACACCAAGTCCCAGAGGTGATCGAGGGTTTTTTGTGACCATTCGGCCGGCTCACCAGTCGCCGTAGAGGGCGACGCTTCCGGGGAAGAGTCGCTGAGAGACCCAGTCCCAGTCCGGCCCGGGGTAGTACACATTCGTGAGTTGCCCCGGATCGTTGAAAGCAACTTCGATGGGATCTGGGTCGGTGTAGCTCTCGCCGGCCCACTTGTATCGTTCGACGTGACCGTCGGCGAATGCGAAGTTGAAGTATCCGGTGTCGTAGGTCATCAACTGATCGATCCAGACCGGGGTGTAGGGATCGATTCCCCAGCCGTTGATGTTGTGGCCCCGGCGATCGTTCTCCGCGACCATGGTGATCGTCTCGCTTGGCTTGGGAATCCTGCTCCGCGTGCCGATGCTCCAACTCGGCGGCCCGTTCCAGTCGCTCGTTCCTTCGCCATCGGTGAAGAAGGCGCTCAGCGAGTAGGTTCGTGGACGAAGAAGCGGATCCGACTCGTCTACGGGTGATCGATAGAGGCGGACGTCACCGACGTAGGGGTACAACCGGCCTTCAGTCAGCGCCGCGATTCTTTCGGTGTTTCCAGGCCCCATGTTGTTCCCGACGGAACGAACCCAGTCCCAGACGTGCCGATTCGTGTCCGGAGCGACGTATCGTCCCGCGTTGTCCGTGGCATAGGCGTCCCAGGACAGCATCATTTGCCGCTGGTTTGACAGGCAAGTCAGGCCTCTTGAAGTCTGCATGAGAACGCCGGTGGCAGAGATGACAAGGCTAATCAGGACCGCAATCATCGCGATCACCACGAGGAGTTCGACAAGGGTAAATCCGCGGGGTTCACGGACGTGGTGGTATCTGGATCTGGTCGGCATTTGAACGGCTCCGTTGATGCTGCACGGGAAAGACCGTTCGATATCGGCACAATCCCGGAGATTCGTCTCTGTAACACGATACCCCGCCCGAGGAAGCTTCGGAAGAACGATCTTCATGAGAGGAGTCCTCATTCCAGGTTCCAAGTTGGTTATCGACCGTGAGATCAGACCGCTCCAACCCGAATGCCTCTATTGCGAAGGGGCGATTTCGCCGGTTCCCGCCGGTGAAGCGATCGATTCCGGGGTCTGATTCGGTCTGAAGTTCCCGATGCCGGAGTTCGGGGGTCTCCAGTCGTCGGTCGGTCGGATGGCGATCCCCGCGGCCGGAATGGAGGCCTCTTGACCCAACGCCCAGAGGAGCCCCTGCACGAGCAAGCGTCGGCACGATTCAGACCGGAAGTCGTACGGGTGGCCGAGGGTCGTGAAGAACACCCTTGATGGTCTGCCGGACTTCGGATCATTCTCGTAGATCCAGGCGACGGGATTTGAGGCGGGGAAACGATCGTGCCTCTCCGCGTGATAAGACTTGAGGGTTGTACCGGTGGCGAGCGAGGTTGGTTCGCCGGAGAGGGAATCTCCGCCACCCTCGACGTGGTAGAGCCACGAGTACGCGTCGAAGGGTGCCACGCCGCGGAGGATTGGATGCGTCGAGCCTTCCACGGGTTCGATGTGAGTCAGCGGCGACTTTCCATCGTCGAAGTGGCCGTGATGCGTGATCCATCGCTGTCCAAAAAGCTGGCGCGGCCACTCTCCGTTGAGCGGAGCATGCTCGAGATCGTCATCCGGATACCGGAAGGCATGGGTCGCGGTTCGGAGTCCGACGATCGGACGCCCCGACTTCGCGTAATCGAGGATCGGCGCGAGTTGCTCGTCGGGGAGGGCTCGGAATCTGGTGAACATCACCACCAGGTCCGCCGTCGCCAGGACATCCGTCCCCGGGATGTTGTCCAACGCGTTCGGGTCGATGAGGCCGTTCTCGTCGAGGCTATAGAGGACGGTGGTTCGGACCCCGTGATCCCGAGCGAGGATCGAGGCCAGCAATGGGAGCGATTCCTCGCTTCGGTACTCCTCATCACCAGCAATGAACACGACGTGCGGCGTATCCGGTTCGTCGGGCGGGTGACCGGTGGTCCGCGGTGCTGCCTGGGCCAGCAGAAGCGCGGGGAGGATGACGAGGGAGATGGTAAGCACGTCCGAAACGTATCCGATGGGACCGTTGGTCGTCGAATTGGCCTATCGAGGGATCGTGTCTCGAGCCGGTAAGGAGCGATTCGGACTCGCCGCGTACGATGGGGATCGGCCGAACGATCTTCAAGAACCACGATCCATCGATGGAGCACACTCCGATGTCATTCCTTCCCGCGATCAGTCGACTCCTTTCTGTCGGAGTCTTTATGGCTCCCACCCTCGTCGTCGGTGCACCACCGATCGCGGATGGAGCTCCGGTCGATTCACGTTCGATTTCGATCGACCAGGTCGAGTCTCGACGGTGGATTGGTTCGGCTTGGCAACCGAGTCGTCTTCAGGACTGGAGGCTGGAGGAAGGCAACCTGATCAATGACGATAGTCGCCTGCCGATTCGCACCGCGCATGTTCTTTCACTGCGGCTGGAGCCGTCGTCGCCGACGTCGCCGTTGGTCATTCGAGCCAACGTCCGACCGCTGGGCATGCCGGTCGAGGATGGCGCCTTCGCCGGAATCTTGATCGGTGCAGGTAATTCAGAAGTCGATCCGCGGCTTTCCGCATTGGTGCAACAAGTACCCGCGCCGGATGGCGGACTGCTTGCGGTGGTGGATGCCTCCACCACGCCGCGACTGATTGATTTCTCGACCGAGAAGAAGGGCGGTTTCAGTTGGTCGCTCCCCAACAAGATGAAGTTTGCCGATCTCAAGCCCGTGAAAGGCGAGCAGATCGAATTAGCTTCCAGCGTCACGACTCAGGGGCGCATGACGGTCATTCTGCAGATCACTCCGAGAGAAGGTCTCTTCGATCTCGATCTAGAGATTCGCGATGGCGATGCGATCTTCGGAATCACAACAGTGCGAGGGCTCGGTGCGGATCAGATCGATGGCAGCATCGCATTGGTCTCACATCGAGAACTTCGAAAGGACGGAATCGGATGGGTGTTCGATGGTCTCGATCTCCAGTCGCGAGATCTTGATCGATGGATCGACGAGACGGATCATTCCTGGGGGCCGGTTCTCGGGGTCACCTACACGTTGGACCGCCAGGACGACGGAATTCATGCCCTGAAGCTCAACGCGTTGTTTCCGCCCGTGTCGGATGGCGATCTTGGTGAGGTCGCATTGGATTTCGAAACTCGTGATCACGCGTGGCGGCGGGTTGCGAAAGGTACGCTGGAAGACCTGAGTTTCACTGTTCCGTTCGCGGTCGACGATGTCGAGGAGTATCTCGGTCGTCGGTATCGAGTGGCCGGTTCGATGAATGGAGTTCCCTACGAATGGGTCGGGGAGATCCACGCCCCGCCGACCGACCGCGATCTCCGGATCGCCAGTCTGAATTGCGTGAAGAACGTTACTGCTCATTCCGCCTGGAATCGGGCGGGCGTCTGGTTTCCGCACGAGGATCTGACCGAACGGGTCGCGGCACATGACGCCGATTTCCTCTTCTTCGCGGGAGATCAGATCTACGAAGGCGACATCAACGGGGTGGATCGTCGGAAGATCATGCTCGACTACCACACCAAGTACCACCGCTGGCTTCGGGCGTTCGCGGAACTGGTGCGTAATCGGCCTTCCGTGATCATCCCCGACGACCACGACGTGTATCACGGAAACATCTGGGGAGCTGGCGGCATCCTCGCCAAGGCGAAAGACGGGTTCACGGTGCAGGACGCCGGGGGCTACAAGCTTTCGGCGGAAGTCGTCAATGCGATTCATCGGACCCAGGTCGGGAACCTCCCGGCTCGGATGATCCCCGGTCCAATCGGCCAGGGAATCGAACCCTATGCGACCCGGATTCGATACGGCCCCGCAGACTTCGCGGTGGTCGCGGATCGGATGTGGAAAGACTCTGCGAGTGTCATGGTGCCGGAAGGCAAAGTTCGAAACGGGTGGTTCCGAAATCCCGACTTCAATCCACGAGACTCCGACGTCCCGACGGCGGAGTTCCTCGGGCCGACGCAAGAAGCGTTCCTCGCGGCGTGGGCCGCCGAGCGTGACCCCATGAGTCCGAGGAAGATCGTGCTTTCCCAGACCCCTTGGGTGAACGCCGCCACGCTCCCACCGGGGAAGGACGATGGCGTGGTTCCGGG
>JAPKCC010000184.1 GCA_028823105.1 Phycisphaerales bacterium
TGACGGTGATACCGACTCGATCGAAGAGACCCTGCAGATCGATCGGAAGCACCGGAAGTTCGATGCCGTTCGGGCTCAGTCGAATTCGGTCGTGGTCGTAGGGGCCAGGTTCGAACGGCATCGGAGACCTTTCAAGCGAAAGTGGGTGAACAGAATCGTGAGCAAACGTTGCCCCGACGGTGGAACGACTCGGATCGGAGGCACTGCCCGATCCGATCGAGAAATCACGAAGGATGGACGATCTCGCCGTAGATCCCCTGCACCCACTCGATCTCGCCCGGCGTCACGGGGGCGAGAACCTGGATCGGACCGTCCTCGCCCCACGCCACGGGAAGGTCGGCATGCACCGGCTCGCAGCGATCCATCCAGTGGACTTCACACCATCCGAACTGTTCCTCGAGGTGGAAGGCGATCGCCGTTTCGATCTCATCGAGGGTCGGAGGATCGACATCCTCATCATCAAGCCAGCCTCGTTCGGCGAGGTACGTCCGAACGGCTTCGATCGACTGGATTCGAACGACGACCTTCGGAACGAGATCGTTGGACCACGCCCTGCAGAACGCGTTGACGTCATCGAACATCGCCCACATGACCTGCCATGTCGCGGTCTCTTCATCGACCCCCTGACCGACGAGCGTCTCGACGCGATCGATGATCTCTTGACTGGTGATTCCAGTCAGGAAGTCACACTCACCATCGATCACCCATTGATGTTCCATGTTGTCCCAAGTCGCGCCGTCGAACTTGACCCGCCCGGGATTCTCGTGGTCCATCACCTCACGAAAACCTCCTGCGTGAAGATGATGTCGGTACTCGAGCATGTTGTAGTCGTCGAGTCCCAGCGTGTTCTCGCGGATCACGCCGGCGTGTTCGGGTCGATAGGTCATCGGTCCACCTCCGGAATCTCGATGGCGAACGGATCGTCACCCGGGTCGGCGACCCACCAGATCTCGGGGAAGACCCCGCCGAAGAACATCGCTTCGAATCCCGGCTGCCGTGCCATCCAGTCCATGGCCGGAACGCCGCTAAATCGCGGGGGCCGCCCATCGGTGGGTCCTTCCACCGCGAAACGAAGATGCGAGAGGCAGAAGCGCGCGCAATGGAATTCCGAGGCGTCGAACCTGATCGGCTCCCGATATCCCGTTCCGACGAGAAACGTCGCCATGATCTCGACGTGATCTTCGAATCCGGTTCGAACGCACGGGGCAAGCCAGAACTCGAGAATCGGCTGGCCTCCCGTGATCGATCGCGCCGTGATCAACCGATGCCCCGAGAGGACCGAGGCTCGACACATTCCACCCTGCTCGGTGGTGTATCGCGGCACCCGCATCGCGTCCAGGACGCAGGCGGGGAAAATCCCCCGGAAACGCAAAGGCCGTTTGAAAGGCGGTGATGCCAACGGTATGTATCCAATCAACTGCTCGCGTGGAGTCGCCCCCATGAGCGCCGCATGAAGATTCGCCGCCTTGTGCATCCGAGCGAACGGCGCCCAGTATTGATGACATCGTTCTTGATCAGCCTGCACCATCTCCTCCGTCGGCTCGTGCATGCTCCCCGGCCGGGCGTACCACGGCTCGTCGATCTGAATCCGTATGTCTGAAAAACCCGGTCGAATGACGTGACCGTGGAGTAGGGGCCACATCTCGTTATCTTCATCACCGAACATCCGCTTCCAGGCTTCGGCTTCCGCCTTCAGCTGCTCTGCCCACGTTGCCCCGTGCTCCGCCTGCCGCCGAGCCCGCCTTGATTCTTCTTCCGATTCGGACTCAGGCTCCGGTCCGTTGTTTTCATCATCTCGTGAGTCGGTCATGATTCGTTTCCTTTCTGTTGTCGCCGTTGAAGTCGTTCGTTCCCCCGCGATCACCCTGCCTTGTGGACGGCCCTTCGGGCCGTCTCCCTCAGTCATTCCGGCGCTCCGGGATGGACGACGTGAACCCGTCATCGTGCCGGCCGGGCAGACCCTGAAATCGAGACGACTGTCCACGGGGCCGCCCATGCCACCGTGCCTCAGATGGATCCAACCTCGACGTGCTCACTCGGGAATGATCTGGCCTTCATCCGTCTTCTTGCGTCTCGTGATTCTCAACATGAGACAGTTCCTCGACTTTCCGTCTCCACCATGGAGGACGGATGCAAGGACC
>JAPKCC010000185.1 GCA_028823105.1 Phycisphaerales bacterium
CCCATCAAGGCGACGGCATCGCCACGATCGACCATGCCCCGAACGGTCTCCAGGGTGCGGCGAATTTCCGGGCCTCGATCGACGTAGTCGCCAAGGAAGATCGCGGTTCGATTTCGGTGCCGCGGGATGCCATCGATCCATTCGTAGTCGAGGCGCTTCAGCAGATCATCGAGTCGGCTCGCATGTCCATGCAGATCCCCGATGAAATCAAGGCCTCGTTCGGGATCGACGGCGGGGGAATCGACCGTACGAGCATCCGATCGAGGATTATCCGAGAATGCTGTGAAATCAGGGTTTGGAGAGGACATCGAGGGGGAAGGGTAGCCGAGGGAGGGAGATGGGCGATCGGAAGGGCGTATCTTCGGGAACAGAACCTCGCGAAGAGGTGTTCGAATTCGGCCGATCGTGCCATATAGTAGAGGGAGCCACGCGAGCCAGACCCCCGGAACCTTTCATGCAGGAATCAGACGACAAGCCGACCAGTGTGAGTGCCGGTCTCCGGGCGGCGTTGGCCGTCGCGTTGGGATTCGGGTTCGTGGCGTCGGCCTCCGGGGTTGCGTCCATCGTGAGGACCGACATCGTGAAGGCGGAAGCCGACGATGACTCGCTCCAGACCCAGGTCGATGCAGTCGGGCTCGAATTCTTCGAGCGTAAGATCCGGCCGATCTTTGTCGAACACTGTCTCGAATGTCACGGCGAGAATCCTGGGGCGCTCAAGGGCGACTTCGATCTCTCGCATGCCGCGAGCACGCTGGCGGGCGGTGAGTCCGGCATCGCCATCATTCCCGGTGATCCCGATGGCAGCCCGCTTCTTTCGGCGGTCAGTTATGCGAACAAGGAGTTCGCCATGCCGCCGCGGGGGCGCCTTTCCGATCAGCAGGTCGCGGATATCCGAAAGTGGATCGAGATTGGAGCGCCTGATCCAAGAAGGCAGGAGTTGGTCGCGCCAATTGAAGCGGCTCCGGATCCGTGGCGGGATCCGGCGGGAAAGGGGCGCGAGCACTGGGCATACGTTCCGATGGCCTCTGTCGACCCGCCGAACGTCGAGAACCGCGCGTGGTGCCGGAACGATGTCGATCGGTTCATTCTGGCCAAGTTGGAATCCGCAAAGATCGAGCCGGCTCCAGAAGCGGATCGAAGAACCCTCGCGCGACGCGCCTACTTTGATCTCATCGGCCTTCCGCCGTCGCCGGAGGAGATGAATGCCTTCCTCGCAGACGACCAGCCAGGGGCTTGGGAACGACTGATCGACCGATTGTTAGATTCGCCTCACTACGGTGAACGCTGGGGTCGGCACTGGCTCGATGTGGCGCGGTACGCCGACTCGAACGGACTTGACGAGAACACCGCTTTCGGCAACGCCTGGCGGTATCGCGACTGGGTGGTGCGGGCATTCAACGACGATCTCCCGTACGACCAGTTCGCTCGGATGCAGATCGCGGGCGACCTCCTTCCTGAGCCGGACGAGCGGAGCGCGGCGATCGACAATCTGGTCGCCACCGGGTTCCTTTCCCTGGGGCCGAAAGTGCTGGCCGAACCGGATAAAGAGAAGATGCTGGTCGACATCGTCGACGAACAGGTCGACGTGCTTACCAAAACTTTTCTCGCCCAGACCGTCGGGTGCGCTCGATGCCACGATCACAAGTTTGATCCGATCCTCCATGCCGACTATTACGCAATGGCGGGAATCCTGATCTCCACGCGGACGATGGAGAATCTCAACACCGTGGCTCGGGTACGGGAACGACCATTGGCGCCGATGGCGGAAATCGCAGCGTCGAAGGCGCACGCCGAAGCGAAGACGAAAAATGAGTCCGCGATCGGTATGGCGAATGCGGAAGGAAGCCGTCGACTCGGCGATGCCTGGGCGAATCAAACCGCGGATGCGATGCTCTTCGCGAGCGAACTGGAGCGAACGCCCACCGTCTTCGAGGCCGAGGACTTCGCCGACTCGAATCTCGGCGTGAACTTCGACACCTACGGTTCCGGCGTCGGCATCATTCACACCGTCGCCACGAGTGACCGGCAGTTTGTCGAGTACGACGTGGCGGCTGAAGAAGGCGGACGCTGGCACATCATGGCCCGATTCGCCTCGGGGCAGTCCCGGCCGCTGCGGATCATGGCCGGTGAA
>JAPKCC010000186.1 GCA_028823105.1 Phycisphaerales bacterium
TCCTGATGTTCGCGTCGCCCGTCAGTGCGGCGGCTTCATCATCCACCGACGACCCGAAAAAACCTCGGTGGCAGCGGGGCAACACCCACACCCACACGTTGTGGAGCGACGGCGACGCCCCGCCGGAATCAGCCATCGCCTGGTACGTCGACCATGGCTACGACTTTCTGGTCCTCAGTGACCACAACATCCTGCAGAACGGCGAACGGTGGTTCGACGTTTCCGATGATGGACGGCTGACGCCGGCCAAGGTGGACGCGGTTCGGTCACGCTTTGGCGCTGATTTTCCGGAGACCCGTGACGTTGAAGGTCAATCACAGATGCGACTTCGAAGGCTCGATGAACTCAAGACGATGTTCGACCGACCGGGGGAGTTCGTCCTGATCCCCGGCGAAGAGGTCACGTCCTCGCATCGACTGGCCCAGGTCCACATCAACGCCATCAACGTCGATGAAGTGATCCCTCCACAGCGATCGGACTCGGTGCAAGGCACCATTCAGGCCAACCTCGACGCGATCACCGCGTGGGGTGTCAAGAATGACCGCCCGGTTCTCGCGCATCTCAATCACCCGAACTTTCGAAAGTCACTCGCCGCGTCAAACCTCGCCGAGATGAAGGGCGAGCGGTTCTTCGAGGTGTACAACGGGCATCGGAGCGTTGAAAACGAACGCATCGGAAGCCGCCCGTCGACCGAAGAGATGTGGGATCTCGCGCTGGTCGCGAGACTTCACGGTGGCGCGGGCGACGGCGAGCTCCTGTACGGCCTCGCCACCGATGATGCCCACGATCACTACGGCGCGGACGCAGTTTCGATGCCTGGTCGCGGCTGGATCATGGTTCGATCCCCGAGCCACGCGCCTGACGACATCGTGCGGGCGATGCGGGCGGGCGACTTCTACGCATCGAGCGGCGTCGAACTCGAAGATGTCCGCCACGAGGCCCGCACACTGGTGATCGACATCAAAGCCGAACCTGATGTGACCTACATGACCGAATTCGTCGGCGCGAGGCAAGGCGATGGGGACACCACGCCGATACCAAGGACGCTGGCCATCTCGAACGCCGATCCGGCGGTCTACGAGTTTCAGGGTGATGAACTCTACGTTCGGGCGCGGGTGACCAGCTCACGCCTCCATCCTCGCCCCTACCGATTGGGCGACCTGGAGATGGCCTGGACGCAACCGGTCACAGGCAAGGGTGCTGACGCAGTCCAGGAGACGATCTCCTCGCCGCCGAGCGCCTCACCGTAATCATGAGTCACGGATGACGAATCATGGATCACGATTCGTCAATCCGCGCAAGGCGACGCCGTCGCCAACAACGGGTGAAAGTGCCCGCCGAGTGGCGTGCCGATTCCCAAGGGCGGCTGCCCGGCGAGTAACGGCGCATCGGTCATCGAACACACCCCGTCTCGAACCACGTTGAGCACGGCGGCCCGTCGCGGCCGCTCGGTCCGGTTCGGACCCGACCCGTGCATGAGCATCGGGTGATGGAACGTGCACTCTCCCGCCTTCAGTTCGATGGCGACCGGATTCCGCATCGCGTCGCGTTGGGCCTCGTCGAGCACGCTCTCGACCGCGTCCATGTCGCCCACCAACCCCGTCTGGGGGAGAAGGTCCCAGCGATGACTTCCGGGGATGTACTGAAGGCACCCGTTGTCGATCGTGGCATCGTCCAGCGCGATCCAACAGGTCAGATGGCCGAGCGGCTTCGTTCGTGTCCAGTACGAATAGTCCTGATGCCACGCGACGTTTCCTCCGTGCCGGGCGGGCTTGCAGAACAGCTGGTCGTGCCAGAAGCGGACGTCGCCTTGAAGAATCTGTGTGGCCGGTTCCGTGAACGCCGGGTGCCAGAGCAGGTCATGAAACCCTACCGAGAGCCGCCAGGCTCCAAGCGCGTGAAACACCACGGCATCCGGATCGGCATTCTCATTGACGTGATACTCGTGCCACAGTTCACGCCCGTCATGCGCAGGGTCCAGAAAGACCTCGAGCTCGGAGCGAAGTTGCGTGAGTTGTCCGGCATCTAATATTTTGATGCCGGCCACATATCCCTGCGACTCAAAATGTTCGAGCTGGGCTTCATCGATCCGAAACAGCGGTTCACCAGCAGCTCCTGCAC
>JAPKCC010000104.1 GCA_028823105.1 Phycisphaerales bacterium
TGCAGCACATGCACCTCGATCCCGGATTCCTTGAGCCAGTGCTCCGCGCCGAGAAAGGTTGAGTGCTCACCGATGATCACTCGCCGCACCTTGTAGAGCACCGCCGCACCCGTGCACATGGAACATGGGCTCAGCGTCGACACCAGCGTCAGTTCATGCCAGTCACGCCGCCGACCCGCATCTCGTAGGCATGCCATCTCGGCATGGAGAATCGGATCGCCCGATTGGACGCGTTCGTTGTGCCCCCGGGCGACGATCTCGCCGTCTTCGGTCATCAGAACGGACCCGATCGGAATACCACCTTCCGACCATCCTTTCTCCGCCATTCGAATCGCTTCATCGAGCCCGAGGTTCATGAGTTCTGGTGTCATCGTTCATACCCTTTTCAAGGAGAGCGGATCGAACGGATTTCGACCGATCGTCATTCCCGGAACATCGTCCCAGAGAGCGGAGAGCACGTCGAGTCGACCGGCCGCCTTCAACGGCCGTCCCAGGAAACCCGATGCCCCCCGTCCGAACCCGCCCACGGCGGCCGCATGATCTCTCGGCCCCGCCCTCTTGACTACAATGGAAGACCGATGACGATTGGCGAACCCGAATCTCGTCTCACCATGCAGACACCGCTCCAAAAGCGGTGGATGGTTCTGCATACCAAGGCTCGTCAGGAAAAGGCCGTCGCAAAGTTCCTGTCTGCGTCCGGAATCGAACACGATCTACCGCTGGTGGAACGCACTACGGTTACTCGAGGGCGAAAACACCGATCGGAGGTCCCGCTCTTCGCGAGCTACGTCTTCGTCAAGGGTGAGAAGCAGGCCGCCTACGACGCAATCGCCACCAAGCGGGTGGCCAGTTTCATCGAGGTCAATGACCAGACCAGACTGGAAGAGGAACTCGCCGCGATTCGACTCGCGCTGCAGAGCGGGCTTGAGATCGAGGAGTTCCCGAGACTCGCCATCGGAGCCCGAGCCCGGGTCACCAAAGGGCCGTTGCTCGGCGTCGAAGGCATCATCATCGAAGAGGCGAGGCGGACCTGCCTCGTTCTTCACGTCAAGATGCTCGGTCGTGGAGCGGCGGTCGAGATCGAGCGCGACCTCTTGGAAGAGATCGAAGACTGATCAGGCCTGCCCCGGTCCGGCGAGTTCTGGATCTTGAAGGCCCCGTTCCAATTCGACAGCACTCTCGAAACCAAGCACCCGCCTCGCGCGAGTTGTGTCTGCCAGACTGTGCACGATCTCGCCGCTCCGGCCTGCTTCATGCCTCGGGGGATCGCACCCCAGAATCTCCGCCAGTTCCAGAATGCTCGTCGCGCGTCCGGATCCCAGATTGATCGGCTGGCCGTCGCCGACATCGCATGCGACACCGGCCAGAAGCAGGCCACCGATGATGTCAGAGACATGGATGAAATCGCGGGTCTGTTCGCCGGTCCCGAAGATGATCGGGGCTTCACCACGGGCCGCCATCGCGGCGAAGATCGCAATCACGCCTGCGTAAGGTGAGTCGGCTCGCTGGCGCGGACCGTACACATTGAAGAACCGCGGACAGACCACCTCCAGCCGGCGTTCCCGAGAGAACTCCCGGCAATGTTCTTCGGCTTCCAGCTTCGCGGCGGCGTAGGGCGAGGTCGGCGACGTCGAGGCGTTCTCATCGACCGGCGGCGGCGCATCGCCATAGACACTGCAACTCCCGGCGTGAATCAATCGACGCACGCCGGCGGCCTCCGCGGCCTCCAGCATCCGGCGGGTTCCTCCCGCGCAGATCGAGCGATAGAGCGCCGGTTTCTCCATACTTTCCACCACCGAAACTCGGCTGGCGAGATGAAAGACCAGATCGCATCCGTGGACCGCGGCAGCGCACATCGCCGGGTCGGTGACGGAGCCTTCGATCAGTTCCACGCCGGCCTGGTGCCTCGAGAGATTCTCGAGGCGCCCGCTCGACAGATCGTCGAGAACCGCCACTTCGATGCCACGCGACCGAAGTGCGTCGACCAGATGACTGCCGATGAACCCGGCGCCTCCTGTCACACAGGCTCGCCGCGCGGTGGCTTCGATCGCCGATCCGCCCTCAGTCACTCGAGTCGCTCGATTCGGATCGGAGCTTTGCGTGTTCCCGCCCCGCAGGGCCACCGCTCAATAGGCCGCCGCCGAGAATGACGCCCAGACCCGCGACCAGCGGGAGCGAGAGTAGATTCCAAATCGGTTGGATCACCGCGGTCTCAAGCGCTACTTCCGGGGTCTCACCGGCCGCCTCAGACCTCGCCACCTCTCCGAGGATCTCGCCCTCGACGATCGCAAGACCGGCCGCTTCGCCCAAGGTCGCCGACTGCGTGTCACCCTCGTTCTTGGCCACGAACGTCAAGACCATCGAGAAGAGACCAATCGCGATGAGGACCATGGCCAGTCCCTGGACCGCCTGCGTTCTCACCGCCCGCCCCGCGAAGAGGCCCGTCACCAGGCCGGCGACGACCGAGGCCATCAGGGTGAGCGGCCATTGCACCACGAAGATGTACCAGTTGGATACCAGACCAGTCTGCGGGTCGGCATGCCGTTCACCAATCATGACAGGGACGACCTCGCCAAGGGGGAACGAGATCAAGGTCCAGACGAGATACCCCGCCACGATGCCGATGAGAAGTCTTGCCATATCGATTGCTCCGGTGATTCGTAACGTCGAGCGTACCTCCTCCGCGAGGCTCGCGTCGGCGACTCGAATCCGTGGCTGCGTTTAGACATCCCGCCGGGCATCAAATGTGGGGCGTCGGGCATTGACGAATTCCATCACTCCTCCGACCTCGGCCCAGTGCGGAACGGTCGGGAATCGATCGGCCCAGAAGGAATGCGCGATCACAGGCTTGTCGTATCGAATGGCCAACTCGATCTCGCTTCCTGTCCCGAAACCACCGGGAAGTGCGACCACCACATCGGAGGAGAGAATGTTCAAGTGGTTCCGGCTGTCATGCTCGACTCCACCCGCGGGCAGATGGGTGAAGATCGGCGTCTCCACGAAGGGGTTCGGATATCCCGGCAACGGAACTCCCGCGGCATCGCCACGGAGGATCGCCAGGCATCGTCCCGCTCTCGACGGAATCCGCGTGAAGCCTCGCGAGACCGCGGTCATGGTCCCACCACCCCCACCGGTCAGCAGATCGTGTCCGGTGCGAGCGATCGCCTCGCCGAGCGGCTCGGCCAGTTCCCGATGCTCGTCGTCGCCGCTTCCCATCACGCCGATTATGGTTCGTCTCAGCGTTCCATCCACGGGCGTCTCGGCGGCAACTGCCACGCCGACCGACTGCCCCACGGAGAGTTCGAAGGTATTGGCGTCGGGGTCATCCAGGAAGGCCCATGTCCCCGCGGGACCGTCCCCTTCGTGCGGGCCTTCACGGAGCACGCCTTCCACCCGTGCGATCTCGATCAGTCGATCGAACTCGGCTCGAGTCCCACATGCGAATCCAAGGTGCGCAAACGGCCCGACCGGGCGGACCAGATCCACCTCCACCAGTACGAGGGCGAAGGGTCGGGTTCGATCACTGATCCACGCCACCCTCGGTCGCCGGTGCACCACTTCAAAGTCGCCGTACCGCGCGTAGAACGCGATGGACCGATCAAGATCCCGACACTCCAGGCCGCAGTGGGTCAGGCCGTGATCAGACATCAGCGAACGACTCGATTCAAGAGGTACGGAAAGAGATATGTGGAAGGCGGCGCGATCGGTTCATCCACCACCGAAGATGAAGATCAGGAACGTCACCAACAGTATCAGGAGCCCCAGCGGTCCGAACCAGAGCAGCAGCAGCACGAGATGCGCGTTTCGTTTTCGCTTCGAAGATTTCCCGGCCGTGGGCCGCTGAGGTTCCTCCTCGTCGGCGGAGATATCGCAGTCACTCCAGTCGAAGTCGTCGGTCGAACCTGATCGCATCGACTCGAAGATCTCACGACTCGAATCCAAGTCCTCCATGTTCGAGACCCAAACCGTCAAGGTCGCATCCAGCAGACCGGGATACACGGCGGCCGCGACTCCTGGGGCCATGTCCGTGGTCACCGCAGGAATACCCGCTTCATGAAGAAGGTCCAGGAGTCGAAGCGCGATGACCGGGGGTAGTGTGGCGAGTTGTTCCATTGGCGTTTTCCTCTTTTTCGGATCGCACTCCTGGGAGACGATTCGGACATCCATTCATGAATCCAGCCCACACCGTTTGAAGACACACCACTGGAATGACTGTGCCGCACCCCAGGGGGTCTCATGAGATTCGCGACGCGACGACTCAAGGTCGAAGGAACCCTCGAAGAGACGAGAGAGGTCAGCCTCGTCGGCTCGCTCGACGTCGAGATCGCTGCAGCGGAGTGGACCGTCCGGCGCGAATCCGCCGATCACCAGATGCCCGCCGGGACGCACCGCGGCGGTGGCAATCGCGGCGTACCTCGACCTTGCGTCGGAATCCCGGATGAAATGCAGGACCGCACGGTCGTGCCAAAGCGAGACCGAGGGCGCCGGGGCGAGATCGAGTACATCCGTCACGAGGTATTCGACCACCGTCGCCGACTTGATTGCAACGAGTCGCGACCGAACCGCGTCGAGCGCGACCGAAGACACATCCAGAAGATGAAGGCGACGGACCCCTCGCTCTACCAACCGATCCGCGAGATGCGATGCGCCACATCCGACGTCGATCACGTCGTCGGCGTCGGTCATGCCGAATCGATCGATCGACGACAGGGACGACCTGGGGTCGGCCTGATACCAACTAACCTCCGCGTGGGCTTTCTTCGACCAGACGTCGTTCCAGTGCTGTCGGGTCGGATTCATGGCGAGTGCTCCGGGAGGTCGACCCGAAGATACCAGAGGCTGCTCGGGGAGCCACGCCATGCGGTGCCGAGGGTGTCCGGGGCAGGGCGTGCGGAGCGCCGGAGAACCGTCGCTCGTGTCCACGCCGGGGACGTCGCCGCCGTGGAGGTGGGACACCTGCACCCGGAGCGGCGTCCGCGATGCTCGGACGGACCGGCTATCCGCCAGAACTTGACGCCGGCTTCGTCGAAACACCGGCCTCCTCGAGGATGCGTGCCCGCGTCCGATCGTATTCCACCTCGTCGATGGCGCCCGATTCCTTCGCCTTCTGGAGATCGATCAACTCCTGACCGATCGTGGGACGTTGGAATTTGGAGTTGTTCCCGACGACGCATCCGCCGAGTCCGGCGAGCATGATGGCGGTGGAGGCGAGTGCGAAGCGACGCGGGTGATTTCGATTCATCGGTGGGTCCCCAGTTTCCGGATTTCAGGTCGGTCAGTCGGCGAGAATGAAGGATCTACGCAGTTCGAGATAGTCGGCTTCGTCGATCGCGCCCATCGAACGGGCTCGATCCAGATCGTCGATCTCCCGAGACTTCGACGGCACGCTTTCCCCGGTGAAGTCGTTGGCGGCGACGCAGCCGAATCCCGCGAACGTGAACAGCATGGAACACGCGATTCCACTTGCGAACCGACCGACCGGCGATCGCCCTCGATACCTGCGATCAACTCGATTCCAGATCTTCTCGATTCGCCTCATCGTCCGGCTCCGGTTCGTGATCGTGACAAGCCCCCGTCAGGCTCGACTTCGAAGAAGCACCGCTTTGTTCGGATTCGCATCTCGAAGATTGCACGACGATCGCCGGAATCGAGCTTCGCCGGAGAGGATCGGAATGAAAACGGCCGCACCCCGGGGGGTGCGGCCGTGGAATCCAATCGGAATGCGGGACCGGTACCGGTTCAGCCAGCCCAGTTGGTGGACTTGAAGTCCTGACAGGCCGCATTGAACTCGTCTTTTATGCCCTTGAAACTCTTGGCGACAACCAGCTTCTCGCGAAGCGGTGCGCCCTTGCCTCGAAAGTACTCCAGAATTGCTGTCTCGAACTCGCTCACTCTATCGAGACTCACATCGTCGAGAAAACCTCCGGCACCGGCAAAGATCGAAATGCACTGGTCGATGACGTCCATCGGTACGAACTGGCCCTGCTTCAGCAGCTCCGCCATTCGCTGGCCACGAGTCAACTGACGCTGTGACGCCGGATCCAGATCGGTTCCGAGCTGCGCGAAGGCTTCAAGTTCTCGGAAGGCTGCGAGGTCCAGTCGCAGTGAGCCTGCGATCTCCTTCATTGCCTTGATCTGGGCATTGCCACCCACGCGACTCACCGAGATGCCCACGTTGATCGCGGGCCGGATACCGGCCGCGAAGAGTTCGGGCTGGAGATAGATCTGACCATCCGTGATCGAGATCACGTTGGTCGGGATGTACGCGGAAACGTCACCTTCCTGAGTCTCGATGATCGGCAGTGCGGTGATCGATCCGCCGCCGTTGGCATCAGAGAGCTTCGTCGAACGTTCGAGGAGACGACTGTGAAGGTAGAAGACGTCACCGGGGTACGCCTCGCGACCCGGAGGCCGACGAAGAAGCAAGGACAGTTCGCGATAGGCGACCGCTTGCTTGGAGAGATCGTCATAGACGCAGAGGACATGCTTCGGCGTCTTGCCTTCCTTGCCCTTCCACATGAAGTACTCGCCCATCGCCGTACCGGAGTACGGAGCGACGTACTGCATGGGTGCAGGGTCGGAGGCGCCGGACAAGACGATAATGGTGTACTCCAACGCCCCCGCCTCGCGAAGAGCGTCTACCACACCTGCGACCGTTGACTCCTTCTGGCCCACCGCGACGTAGATGCAGACCACAGCATCTTCGGTGCCCCAGAACTGCTTCTGGCTGATGATGGCGTCGAGACAGACCGCGGTCTTGCCGGTCTTGCGGTCGCCAATCACGAGTTCACGCTGGCCTCGCCCGACGGGGATCATCGAGTCGACCGCCTTGATGCCGAACTGCATCGGCTCGGTCACCGGCTGTCGTGCGGCGATACCGGGGGCGACGATGTCGACTTTGCGGGTCTCCGTGGTCTCCAGCGGCGGGCCGCCATCGATCGGAGCGCCCAAGGCGTTGACCACGCGGCCGAGGAGGGCTTCGCCAACCGGGACCTCGAGGAGTCTGCCGGTCGAACGAACCGTATCTCCTTCGCGGATGCCGACCGAAGAGCCGTAGAGCACGACACCGACGGTGTCAGACTCCAGGTTCATGGCCTGACCCATGACGGTGCCCTTCTCACCCTCGAATTCGAGAAGTTCGCCGGCCATGACGTTGGACAGACCGTAGACCCGGGCGATGCCGTCGCCCACTTCAACGACCTGGCCGACTTCGGAGATCGACAATTCGGTGGCGAACTGCTCGATCTCCTGCTTGATGACGGAAGTAATCTCGTCGGACTTGATCTTCACGGGAAGCCTCGCAAGGCGCCTTGGAGCGGCGCAGTTGTGAAATTCGTTCTTGCCGGGACTCGTCCCGGTCTCCTTCGAACGCACCGATCGGTCGGTACGCCGATTTCTCTACGACTACTCATCAGGCCGAAGTTCCTTCGGCCCGACTCGACCACCTCGTCAATCCGAGAGGAAGTCGCCTGCTCTCGCCCGGATCTCCGCGGATCCGCCTGCGAGAAGCTCTTCACGCATCCGACGGAGCTGACCCCGCACGGATCCATCGATCAACTGATCTCCGACCCGCAACACAAGGCCTCCGATCATGGAAGCATCTGCGTACTGATGAAACACCGGATCCTGGCCAAACCTTGCCTTGACCTTCTCGCCGACCACGGCCAGCTCATCGGTTTCAAGTCGACCTTCGACGGTATAGACATCGACCTCAACGCGACCCAGACGCTTGTTCACAAGCTGGTCGTAGGCGGTCGCCATCGCTCCGAATTCACCGAGCCGACCCTTGCCGTTGAGGACCAGCATGAAACGAAGGATCAGATCCGAAACCCGACCTTCGAAGATTCGACGGATGGCGGCGGCTCGCTTCTCTCGTTCGATGATCGGCGATCGCAGAAACTCTGCGGTGGACTCATCCGAACGGATGATCTCCATGATCGCCACCAACTCCGCACTCGTCTCGACGATCTTCTCGTCGCCTCCAGCCGCATCCGCGAGCTCGAGAAGGCTCTGGGCGTAGACGCGAGCAACGGCGTCGACTGTTTCCGAGATGGTGGTCATGAGTACGGGCTCCGAATCGGCCCTAGTGGCCGCGTGGAGAGTTCAAGAAGGACGGTTCGAAGAAACGTAACCGGTCAGACACCGGCTCCATCAAGCTCACCGAGTGCCTCGCGGACGAGGTCGGCCTGATCGGCGGAGTTGACCTCTCGCTTCAGGATTCGACTCGCCACCGCAGCCGCGAGTTCACTCGCGTTGGCGTGGATATCTGCGACGGCGGCCTTGCGGGCGGACTCAATGTCCGCCTTCGCCCGAGCCATTCGCTCGGCGAGCTCACGCTCGTTGGCAGCCTTCATCTCGTCACCGAGCCGCTGAGCCTCAGCCTTCGCCTCGGCGATGGTCTGCTGGGCCTGCTCACGAGCATTGGCAAGACTCTGCTCGTACTCGGCCAATGCCTGCTTGGCCTGAGCGCGGGCATCTTCCGCGCCTTTGATCTCGCCGAGGATCTTGTCATTGCGATCATCAAGCCCCTTGGTGATGACCGGCCAGACCTTGACGTACAGAATGCTGAACGCGACCCCGAATACCACGAGCGCCGTTCCGGCGACCCAGAGATTCAACTTCATGGGATCTGGTGCGGCACCATCGGCAGCCGCGAGCAAGAGTGCAAAAGACATAGAACGCTCCGTTAGTCGGAGGAAAGGTCACCCGGCTCCGGTATCTCACCGAAGCCGGGTGGAAGGATCCGAATACTCAGCCGGCCATCAGGAAGCCGACGACGACGCCAAACAAGGCGACACCTTCGACCAGGGCGGCGGTGAGAATCATGTTCACGAAGATACGTCCGCCCATTTCAGGCTGGCGGGCGGTGGCTTCGCAGGCCCCTGCACCGATGAGGCCGATACCGATACCAGCACCGACGACGGCGAAGCCGGTCGCGATGCCCTTACCGATGCCAGCGCCCCAGTTGACCGGGTCGCCGTCGGCGGCGAGCGCGGGATCAACGATGACGAGCGAGGCGAGAAGTGCAAAGACGAAGAGGGGAATGAGCTTGTTCATAGGAATCCGAGTCTCCGGGTTCGACGCGTATGCGTCCTGAGGTGAATCTTTAGTGCCATCCGTCCCGCCATTGGGGCGGATGGTAGTTGACGATGAATGAAACAGGAACCGATCAGTGGATCGTCGCGACCTCCGCAACGACCTCGTTGACGTCGTGATCTTCATCTTCATGCTCTTCATGACTCATGAGGCTGATGAAGACCGCAGTCAGGAACATGAAGACGAACGCTTGAAGAAAGGCGACGAAGAGCTCAAGAACCGTCAGTGCGACGGCGAAGAACCCGGTCGCGATGCTTACCCCGAACCAGGCGCCACTGCCGGGCTCTAAGCCCAGCTGGGCCATCGACGGAAGCATGATGATCGTGGCGAGCAGGATGTGACCGCCCAGCATGTTGGCGAAGAGACGGATGGCGAGCGCGACCGGCTTGATGAACACGCCGGCGAATTCGACGGCGAAGATGATCGGGACCACCAGAAGGAGTCCCTTGGGGCCCTTCATCAGTCCGCAGGTCAGGTGATCAAGCCAGCCGATGACGCCGAGTTCGCGGAAGGAGTGGAACTGGATGGCCACGAAGGCAAAGAGCGCGAGCGTCGCGGTCACATTGATGTTCGCGGTCGCCGTTCCCCCGAGCAGGAAGTGATGCAGGCCCAAGAAGTGGTGGAGATCCTGAAGCGGGAGCATGCCCAGCAGGTTCAACACCAGAATGAAGAAGAAGATCGAGAAGAGGAACGGAACCCAGCGACGGGTCTGCTTCTCTCCGAGGATCGGCTGGATCATCTCGTCACGAAGATAGACGACCATCACTTCGACGAGCTGCGCGAGGCGGCCCCGAGTCACGTATCGCTGGTTGCCCTGACTCTCGCTGCCAGTGCGAATCCGACTCGCGGCGAAGAACAACCCGAGCACCAGCACGATGCCGCCCAGAACGAGCATGACTTCGTGCAGTGACGCGACGTCACCGATCTCGCCGACCCAGCTGATCGTCGACCACACTGACTCTCCATTGATCACATGACCAAGGGGTGAATCAGCAGCTAGAAGAAGGTTCGGCAACACCAGACTCCCACGCATGAACACGTGACGGACACGCGACGGACAGACGACGGAC
>JAPKCC010000105.1 GCA_028823105.1 Phycisphaerales bacterium
ATGTCCTCTGATGCCATCTGATGCCCTCAGATGCGGGATCATTGATCGCGAATCCACCGGGCCTTGGTTTCGAAGAGGATGTCTCCGAACCGCCGAGACGAATTTGTCTTGGCGGCAAATCGCCTTCTCAGACGCATCTCGAATCGAGGAACCCGAATGTCCGACCGAACGCACACCCCAAATCGCATCACCAGTCTTCGCAGTCGAATCGCTGGAGCGATCGCTGGTGTCGCGATGGCTGCAACCGGAATCGCATGCACCCAGTCGATGCCTGTCACCGATGAACTCCGGCAGAAATGGAACGACAAGACCATGTTCGACCTTCAGGCCAAGACGATCGACGGCAAGGAACTCAAGTTCGAGGACTGGAAGGGGAAGGCCGTCCTCGTCGTCAACGTCGCGAGTCGATGCGGGTTCACCCCGCAGTACAACGGTTTGCAGGCGATCCATGAGGCCTACAAGGACAAAGGTCTCATCGTCATTGGCTTTCCTTGCAACGACTTCGGTGGTCAAGAGCCGGGTACCGCGGCGGACATCAAGTCCTTCTGTTCGTCGAAGTACGGCGTCGACTTCGCGATGATGTCAAAGGTCTCGGTCAAGCCCGGTTCGGAGCAGAGTTCGGTCTACGAATTTCTCGGCACCAAAACGGGGAAGCTCCCGGGTTGGAATTTCTGCAAGTACCTCGTCTCTCCGGACGGGAAGACGATCGAGTTCTTCGACAGTCGCGTCGACCCAGGAAGCACCGCGTTTAAGTCCGCGATTGAAAAGGCGACGAAGCAGGTCAAGCCGGGCACCCTGAAGACGAAGACGAAGACGAAGACGAAGAAGAAGGACTTGCCAGCCGCCGACGCCTGATCAAAGAGAATCAGCGCGGCGTCACGTGGTCTGCCCGAGAGATCGGGCAAAACGACGGCGGAACGGGGCGGTGAGATCAAGCATCGCCGCGGCGAGTGCCAGCGACATCGCCACGCCGGGACCGATGAGTCCCAGCGCGACGCCCGCACCAGCCACCGCGAGTTGGGGACCAGCGGTGTCGATGGCGGCGAGCGATCGCCGAAGTGAATTCTGGAGGACACCGACCGCGGCCGTTTCGGTCGAAGGCGTTGCGGGGGACGCCTCCAACGGACCCGCCCCATTCGACCCACGGCCGGTTTCGAGACCGGAGAAGACCAAGCCGAGGAACCACCCCAGCCACCGACCGTCGCCCGCGAGCACGATCAGCAGCACCGTGAGAAGCCACGGTGTTTCGAGCAGGAATTCACTGCGAAGCACGGTCAATGCCGCGAGGGAGGGGAGTAGGACGAGATCTCGAACTGCACGAACCGGCCATCGTTTGGCGAGTCGCGTTCCAGACAGGGCGATCGGAAGCAACGCGACGCCGAGGACACCCCATCCGGTTTGCGCTCGCCACGCCGCGACCAGGATCAAGCCCGCGGCGACAAGGGTCGCGATCTTCCCAGCCCGGAGAAGCTCGGCACGACCGCCTTTGCCGCCCGCCAGTCGTCGATCAATCGGATCGAGTGTCCACGCGCCAATTCCGACGGCGGCGGCGGCGACCAGCGTGGTGGCGTCAAGCGCGCCGTATCCGAGAAGGGTGAACGCCAGAATCGTGCCGAGGATCGGAATGGCCGCGGCCCAGGCCCCGACGGCGGCGGCGGTGAAACCGGCGTGATGAGGCTTGCGGCCTTCGTCCAGGGCTGATGCGGTCCGCCGTGGTGTTCCCGCCAGAGCGCCGCACGCGGCGGCCCCGACGGCGATCAAAACGGTCAGAATCACCCAAGGACGTGCATGACGGTCCTCCGCCTCGCGAAGCGCCTGCTTCATCGGAAGAACCTCGAGCCGATGACGTTCGGCTTCAATTTCGATGTCTTCGATGCTCAAGGGCACCGCTCCGGCGGCGAATCGCCAGGCGGCGTGTTCGCGCTCGGTGTGGTGAACGGCTGCTCGCAGCTCGGCTCCACCCATCATGATCTCGGCCCATGGCTCCGGGGCAATCCGCCCGAGAACCGACGGTCCGAGGGCGATTCCGACCACTAGGCCACCGACCACCCGCGCCCCTGGGAGCCCGAGTCGATGGAGAAGGAAGGCGGTCGCCATGGCAGCGGCGACGACGAAAATGAGCGAACCGAGGAGGGGCACGTGGATTCGACCTCTGATCGAAACGGAGGACGGCGTTTTTCGAAAAACGAAGACCGGCTCGACGTAGAGTACGGTCCTTGGAGCTCTGTCATGTTGATTCGATTTCTACCTGTTGCTCGGTGGCGAGTGCTCGCCCCGGTTCTTGGCCTCCTGGCCGCATCACTCATCTTCGTTCGGCCCGCGGTGGCCGATCGTCTGGAGGACGCGCTGGGCCTTGTGCCTTCGAACGCGGTGGCATGGGGGGCCATTCCGAGCATGTCGGGACTCAATGCCGACCTCGCGGACATGCTTGATCGCGCCAACCGTCCGGAATTGGCGGTGGCCGGCCGACCCATCGATGTTCTGGTGTCGCAGTTCGGAATTTCCGCCGGCTTCGACGAACGCGGGGCGTTGGTGGCATGGACCACGTCTGCGGCGGCGATGACCGAAGGCGACGGGGTGATTGCGATCCCAGTCGAGGATGCGGGTCGGTTCATTCAGGCGAACTTCAAACCCGATCCGAAGGAGCAGGCGATGGCGTATCGCTGGAAGGACGGCGAACTCGTGTTCGTCAAGTCCATCGATACGCACGTGTTGATTTCCACCCGACGCGAGTACCTCGTGGAATGGAAACCCGATGCCGGTACCTTCGGCGCACTCGAGGGCCGATTCGGTACCGATGCGGCGAAGGAGATGCGATCGACGGACCTCCTCTTCTGGATCGATGGCGGTGTGCTGGCGAAGACCCGCGAAGCGGCGATCGCGGCGGCGGACGCCAATGATCTTGAGATCGGGGTGGCCGGGCTCGCCGGGAACGAGGCGATGCAGAGACTGGGAGATGATGCGGAGGATTTTGTGATCTCTGTTGACGTGGATGCGCTGGCGATCGGCCTTCGGAGTTGGACTCGATTCTCCAGTGGCGGGGCTTGGTCGAATCTCGCGAAGAGCGCGACGGGCGGACTGGATCGGCCGTTGCTGGGTCGGCTTCCCATGCAGGCGTTCTATATGGCGATGGGCATCGACTTCGCGGGCTTCGGTGGCTATCAGGGAATGATGGATGTACTCGAGGTGTTGGATATCGATACCAGCGAGCTTCCCGATTGGATGGCAACGATCGGCCCCTCGATGCGTGGCATGGAATTCGCGATGTACCCCAGCAAACTTGGGGTGGCGATGGGCGGTGCGCTCAACGATGCGTCGTTGTTGATGGACACCACGGACCCCGAGGCGCTGCGAAATGCGATCGGGACGGCGATCGAAGGGATGCAAGGGGTCACCGGCGCCATCGAGCGGAAAACCGTCTGGGAGACGGACGCCACGCAACGCAAGGGTGGAACCGCCGACGAGTTTGCGATGACCGCAGAGATCGCACCGTCCAACCGACGCACCGACGAAGGAACGGTAGGAGACGCTTCGCTGCAGTTGACGGTCGAGAAGATGCTCTTCGGACCACGCGGGCTCAAGGGGCTTGGTCAGACGGTCGGAGATGGGTATGTGATGACCTTCAGTCGTCGGCCTGATGTCCTGCAACGGTCGATCCAGGCCGGAACCGCCGGGGTCGGGCTTTCATCCGATCCGGTCCTGGCGTCCATGCAGTCATGGCTTCCCGCCGATCCGGATTTCAAGATGTTCATCGACGTGGGTCAACTTGGAAAACTCGCCCGCCAGATCGCGGCGTTGTTTCCCGGTGGGGCCGGGCTGATCCCGGAACTGCCGCTCACGATGCCTCCGATTGGCGTCGGGGTGGCCTTCGGCCTCGTCGATGAAAAGGCCAGTCTGGAGTGGGCAGTGGTTGTCCCGAGTGAAGTGGTCGGCGTCGCAGTGGGGAACGCGATCGAGCAGATGATCGCGCCGCCGGGTGCCGAAGGTGGAACATGAATGGAGCGACCGGCTGGCGATTCAATGCCGATCGGGTGCTGCCACTCGAGCCCTGGTGTCTGATGGGAATCCTCAACGTCACGCCGGACAGTTTTTCGGATGGCGGCGTTCACCTTGATCCAGAACACGCGGTGAACTCGGGTATGGAAATGACGAGGCGAGGAGCGACGGTCATCGACATCGGCGGCGAGTCGACCCGTCCTGGCGCGGCCGCCGTCTCGATCGATGTGCAGATCAGCCGCGTCGTACCGGTGATCGAGGGGATTCGGAGAGCGTCCGAGGGGACTCAGGTCGTCATCACCGTCGATACCACACGAGCGGCCGTCGCCGAAGCGGCATTCGAGGCCGGTGCTGACGCTGTGAATGACGTCTCGGCCGGGATGGACGACCCGGCGATGCTCCCGCTCATCGGGGAACGTGACCGTGGCGTGATTCTCATGCACCGCCTCCGTCCTCCCGAGAAGGACTCCTTCAGCGACCGCTACGAAGAGGAGCCGGTCTACGAGAATGTGGTCGAAGACGTCCGTGGGTGGCTCGCCGGCCGGGTATCGGCAGCCATGCAGGCGGGCATCCATCCAGATTCCATCGCCGTCGATCCCGGGCTTGGCTTCGGCAAGTCCGTGGAACAGAATCACCAGTTGCTTTCGGGCCTTCCCGAACTGATCTCAGATGGCAGGCCAGTCCTGGTGGGGGCCAGCCGAAAGAGCTTTCTGGGTGCGGTAACCGGGATTTCTGAGCCGCGGGATCGCGATCCAGAGTCGATTGTGGCGGCGGTGGAGGCGTGGCGAAGGGGGGCTCGGTTCTTTCGCGTCCACAATCCCGAGGCGCATCGGCGAGCGTTGCTCGTCGCGGCGGCAGTAGCCTCCACGCCGAGGTCGTGAGGCTCGCCCGACGGCATGGCAGCGCATCGCATGGCATCGCATGCCCCCGCAAACCCGGCCCGTTCCGGAGAGCAAGAAAGTCCGATCTTCGCGAAGGGTGTTTTTCTGCTCAGCCCAGTTCCGATCGACCGGCTAAAATGCTTCCTCCGATCGAAATTCTCTGATCCGCCTGGTGGCGGGTCGTTCCCGATCCATGTCAGTCATCAAGGAGCCGTTCGCATGGCCAGTACCGCCGTCTTCGAATTCACCGACGCCAATTTCGCAACCGAGGCAATGCAGTCCTCCCAACCGATCGTCGTCGATTTCTGGGCCGAATGGTGTGCTCCGTGTCGGGCGCTCGCGCCGGTCATCGATGAACTGGCCGCCGACTTCGAAGGCACGGCAAAGATTGGGAAGCTCGACATCGATTCCAACAAAGAAGTGGCGCTACAGTTCAGCATCATGTCGATCCCCACCGTGGTGATCTTGAAGGACGGCAAGCTCGTGAAGAAGTTCACCGGGATCGCCAAGAAAGAAGATCTTGCCGCAGCCATTAACGGCGCGATGTGACTCTTCGACGCTTGACGGCGTCGTGGCATGATGACATGACGACTTTGTCGTGACATAACCACCGCCTGCAGGACGGGATCGCAGATCAACCCTTGTCTATCACGCCCCTCCCAAATCGCCATGATTTGGGAGGGGCGTTTTCATGGCGGGACCTCGGAATGGCCTGTCGATTCCCCACAAAGAAGATCCGATCGGCCACAATGAAATCATGACTCGATCGATCTTCTTCACCCTTCTCGGACTGGTACTCCTCATGGCCACACCAACCTCGCAGGCACGCGGTGCAGATTCGAACGTGATGGCGTCGATCACGACGATGGACCTCCTCGAACTTCGGACGATTCGAGAAGTCGATGTCGATCGATCCGGTCGCTTCGCGATCATCTCGATCGAGTCATTCGCCGCAACGAAACCTCTGGAAGGCGTGCTCCGGGTCGGTGACTACGAGATCCAACGACATCTCTTCCATGTCGATCTGCTCGATGCCGATCAAGCTCCCCGCCAGTTGACGCATGGCGAACGACTTGATTCGAGTCCGGCACTCGCCCCGAACGGTCGCGAGGTGGCGTTCGTACGAGTCCCAGTCAAGGCGGAGGATGACGAGAAGGAGAAGCCGCGTGGGCAGGTCTGGATCCTGCCGCTGGATGGTGGAGAAGCCAGGCAGGTCACGACGCTCGAGCATGGCGCGGCGAAGCCAAAGTGGGCCCCTGATGGTCGATCGTTACTCGTCGAATCGCGACTGCCGCTCGAAGAGATCATCGCCGCGGATGGTCTTCCCGGATGGAGCCCGACGCGTCCCGGTAAGAAGGTCCATGACGAGATCGGTCGGCTCGAAGCGGAGCGAAACGAAATCGAACCCGATCCTGCAGGGAGCCTCGAGGAGATTCGATCCTGGCTTGAAAGTAATGCTCGCGACAGAGACCCGAGGGTGGTCGACCGAATCGCATTCCAAGGTGAACAGACGCTCGAAGAGCGCACTCGATTGGCGCAGGTCTTTGAGGTATCGCTGGCAACACGTGACGTGCCACCGCGCCGCATCGGTCGAGGTGCCGTGTCGCGGTTCGATGCGGTCTACTCCGTCGACGGCAAGCAGGTCTTCATGGCGGCTCGAAGCGGAGATGTGCACCCCGACGCGATTCTTGACTCCCGCCTTGAGCAGTTCACGCTCGAGTCTTCGGCGAGTGAGAATGCAACGGTACTTCTGGACATGCCCGGCTGGGCCCTGTCCGATCCGCTTCCCGGGCCCGACGGAAGTTTGGTTGCGTTTACGGGGTCGCTCGTCGACGAGCCTTTCTATCGTGGCCGACAAATCGGGCTCATCCCGGTATCGGGTGGCGAGCCAATCTGGGCTACCGATGGCGCCAACTTGAGTGTGAACGATTTCTGTTGGGCGAATGAAGCGGCCCGGGTGCTCTTCACGGCACCGGATCGGGGGGCCGTTCCGCTCTTGGCGGCGAGTCCGGCGACCTTGGAGCCGGTCGATCTCATCCGGATTCGCGATGGCCTTCCCACTCAGGTCGGGGCCTTTGATGCCGGCGGGAATGCACTGGTCTGGGCCGAGTCGTCCGCGAGCAATCCTTCGGTTCTGCGGTCTCGAATCGGCGGCGAAGATCGAGTGGTGCATGATGCGAACCTCTGGATCACCACACGAAGAATCTCGCGGCCGACCGAAGGATGGGTGGATCGGCCGGATGGGACACGAATTCAATATTGGCAATTGCCCCCGGTGGGCCTTGAACCGGGTGACCAGGCACCGATGGTGCTTGCCATTCACGGCGGACCGAGCGCCATGTGGGGTCCTGGTGAGTCCACGATGTGGTTCGAGTGGCAACTTGCCGCGAGCTGGGGATTCGGTGTCGTCTATTGCAACCCCCGCGGCTCAGGCGGATACGGGGAAGCCTTCCAGCGTGCGAATCATCAAGACTGGGGTCCGGGGCCGACCTCGGATTGTCTGAGCGTGCTGGATGAGGCATGCCGTCGAGATTGGGTTGACGCTTCCAGGTTGGTGGTCACGGGAGGATCCTATGGAGGCTTTCTCACCGCGTGGATGATCGCGCACGATGATCGTTTCAAGGCGGCCGTATCTCAAAGAGGGGTGTATGACCTGGCCACCTTCTTCGGGGAGGGCAATGCGTTCAGACTGGTCGAATGGGCCTTCGGCGGTCAGCCGTTCGATGACCGATTCCGGGATGTGATGGATCGAAACAGCCCCTTCCAGGACGTGGCGAGAATCCGAACGCCATTGTTGATTCTTCATGGCGAGCAAGATCTCCGCACTGGTGTCAGTCAGTCGGCGATGATGTACCGGGCGCTCAAGATGCTTGATCGGCCGGTCGAATACGTCCTCTATCCGAAGGCCGGGCACGATTTAAGCCGGAGCGGGGACCCCATCCAGCGGATGGACCGGCTCGATCGGATTCTGGAGTTCTTCACTCGCTTCGTCTCGACTGGTCGGCCAACGCCCCGAGCCGCCATTTCAGACGGTTCCGCGGTTGAGATTCCCGGGCCTTGAGGGTCAATTGGTACTGAGGCGCCTCTTCTACCTCGTCGATCCTTGCCCCTGACCTTGGCGGGGGGTATTCTCTCCCATCTTGCGACTCCAACTCGCAAGAAGCTCCCGCTCGGCAACGCCGGGTGGAGTCATCCAGAGGGGCCGTAGCTCAGTTGGGAGAGCGCTTGCATGGCATGCAAGAGGTCGTCGGTTCGATCCCGTCCGGCTCCATTGAATTCGACCCGTCCCGGCTATCTGCCGAGGCGGGTCGTTCTTTTTGGCTCAGCCTGCCCGCGATGTCGTTCACTCTTTTTATGCATCCTGATGACGGCATGGCGTTCCTGAGGCCTTGCATCGCCGATGATCTTCCCGTCGTTCAGTCCCTCGCAGATGAAAGTTCGGTGTTTTTCAGTGAAGGGCGCGGCAGTGCGAACTTTCGGAGCACGAAGTGTTACCCTTAGCGATCGCCCGGTTTGGCCCCGACGAGATGAAAGAGTGGGCGGGCAAACTGGTTTTTTGGACTTCTTGGTACCGCGGAGCAGCATGATGAGTGAAAGTGGATTCGATCGACGCGAAGAAGGCTTCGAGGCCAAATTGCATGTAGAAGGTGACCAGAAGTTCCGTCTGGAAATGAAGCGTGACAAGCTCTTTGCGGAATGGGTTGCCGGGCAACTGGAACTTTCCGGCGAGGAATGCGAAGCCTACAAGACGTCAATCATCAAGACCGATCTTCAGGAGCCTGGAGATCAGGACGTGATTGCCAAGGTCCATACGGACCTCGCCGCGCAGGGCATCGAGATTTCCAAGGAAGATCTTCAAGCCGAACTCGATCTCTGCCACGAGGACGCCGCCGCCGAAGGTGCGTGACGGCGTCTGGGCCTTGGCTTACGGGCCCCTTGATGACCGATGCGTCGTTCCACAGGCTATTCCGTCCAACAATGCGCATGTCCTTGGCTGCCTTGGTAGTTGCCCAGCCCGGGCAATCCGGGGCGGAGCCAGCCAGTCCTACCGGTCGAGCGGAGGGAGAGGCTGAGAATGCGGCTCGGATCGGCTGGCTTCAAGCGAATTCTTGGAGTTGCGGCATCGGAATCACCGTTTCGGGTTCAAGCTTTTTTACTGTAATGAGAAGGACGAAGGCTGCTCCGGGGCTCATTTTGCCGATTGATCAATGTGGGATGTAGTCTTCCCGACTCCGGCGTTGATTCGGAGGGGTGTCTGGGCTTCCACGTTCTGCCGAGAGAGGGAACTGGAATTTGGAGCAGCGAGGGACGGCGTACGCCGTCGGCAGAGACGGTAGAAATGGTCTGATCGAGACGTCGTTGACAGGGCGGTCTCTCACGAGCGTGCGATGGAGTCATATCTGGGATTCAAGGAATGGCAGACGCGAAATCGACCTGGATCATCAACTTTCACGGAATCGGCGAAATCGAGCGTGCGTTCGATCCGGGTGAGTCTGAGGTTTGGTTGGACATCGATCGATTCAGGAGCATTCTCGATTCGATCGAAGGAAAACCGGATCTTCAGATCACCTTTGATGACGGGAATCAATCGGATCTCGAAATTGCAGTTCCAGAGTTGTTGAAACGAGACCTCCGTGCCGTTTTCTTCATTCCGGCAGGCAAGATCGGAGAGGAAACCTTTCTCACCTGTGAGGGGCTCAAGGAGATGGTGTCTGCCGGGATGCAAATCGGCAGTCATGGTTGGTCGCACCGCGCATGGAGATCGCTCGATCCCTCCATTAGGCGCCAGGAATTCGAGGAATCAAAAAACCGACTGGAACAGATCATTCAACGTCCAGTCGATCTCGCAGCTTGTCCGTTCGGGGATTACAACCGGTCGGTGTTTCGTCATCTTCGATCCGCTGGATATCGTGCCGCGTATACGAGTGATCGCGGAATCGCGATCGAGGGTCAGTTTGCCAAGCCTCGGAATACGGTGCACGCGAATGATGATGGAGAATCCCTGCTGTCGGAGCGTCATACTTTTGAAGACTCGCTGCAGAGAAGATTGCGATTGGCGGTGAAGCGTTGGCGATGAAGGAAGAGCCAGTCGTACTTGTTGTCTTCGGGGAGGCCCTCGCGGCGCCGGAGGCGTGTTATAGCCTGATTGATGCCGGATTCCGAGTGCATGTGGCGTGCCGCAAAGGTGTTGACTGCGGGCTTCGCAAGAGTCGTTTGGTTTAGATTCACGATGTGACCCAACCGGAAGTTGAATAACACACCACCAA
>JAPKCC010000018.1 GCA_028823105.1 Phycisphaerales bacterium
AGCCCAGGCGGCGTGCCGATCGGCATAGTGCGGAGATTCGGGATCGCCCGACTGGCCGCCGGGAACCGTCAAGATCGCGGCGGATCGAAGGGATGGGGAAGCGACCATTCGTGCGGATGCGCCGGCCGTCTCCGACTGAACCCGGATGGCGCCCCAGTGTCCGGGCTGCGGTACGGCGGGAAGATCGAAACGAGCACCAACCAGTGGATGCGCGCTTCCAAGGGGGTGCGAGAATCTGCCACGGTTTCGCTCGCCCCAGGGCGTGTCCGGATCTGCGCGATGGGCGGCGATCGCCGACTCGGCGGCCGGCCGGACCACATCGTCCCACGCGGAATCCGACGGAAAGAACCGGGGATCCCGTCCTTCCAGAACATCAAGGATGATGTTCTCTCCGATCGCGGATGCCGCTTGGCGGCGTCGAGCGTCATCGTCGGAACGCACGGTCTTGGCACGATCGAGCAGCAGCATCCGGGTCCGTCCGATCACGTCACTTCTGAATGCCGCAACCACCGGAAGCGCGGTGTTTTCAAATGATGCCCGGCCATCCCAGGATTGAACCAGCGTCAAGACCGCATCACGCTCGGGGCTCGCCGGGAGGCCGACCAGAACCTGGATCAGGAGATCTCGAAAGGGAAGAAACCGCTGCACGGTCTCGTCGAGTTGAATGGCGAGCAAGTCGAGTTCGGAGACTTTGGCCCTTGATTCGAGATCCTGGCGAATTCGCCAGGCGCGACCGCCATCCGCCCAGACTTTCCCGATTGGTGCCGCTTCCATGAGAGGCACCAGCCGATTATTCGCGGTGAAGAGAAACCCCGACGGTGGGTCGACCAATCGGGGGCGTTGTTTTTCGGGGAGCGGGCCGAACCAGCCGTGGGTGGCATCGTGGACCATCGGACTTCGGCCGTCGTATCCACGCCTATTCGGAATCCAACCGCTCAAGGTCCAGCCGATCCGACCGGTGTGATCAGCGATGAGAACATTCTGGGAGGGCCCGTACCAACGAGCGGCGACATCGAGTCCGGACTCAACGTCCCGAGCTTCCGGGAGATCCATCAGGCGGAGATTGACGGCGCCGGGTTGGTCGGAGACCCGCAGCAGGCTCACCGGGGAGTCGGTCCAGCTGGTATCGGTCAGGACCGGCCCCCACCGCGACCAGCGGCTCTGGACGAAGACGGACTTCGCGCCGCGGACCTCGATTTCCACCGTTTGATCATCGAAGGACTGCCATCCTTCCGGGACGCGGTAGCGATCGGGATTTTCGGGATCGACGTCGATCAGGACCATGTCCTCGAAGTCGCCAGTGGTATTGGTCATCCCCCACGCGATCGAGTCGGTGGCGCCGATCGGTATCCCGGGAATTCCGGGCACCGATACGCCGGCCATCTCGACCTCTGGCCATGACAATGCTGCGGGATACCAAATCCCCGGGGCGGAGTACTGCAGGTGCGGGTCATTGGCAAGAATCGCCCGTCCATCTTCGGTGCGGCTCCCTGCGACGGCAAAACTGTTCGAACCAAGATGGAGTTCATCCATCGGAACCGGTAGACGGGATTTGTCCCGGGGAAATGTGGGCCCGAGTGAGAAACCCGTGGCGGGCGGCGGGAGTATGAACTCCGACCCGTCGGGCTCGATCAGCAGGGCGTCCCACCGGCCCGGCACCGTCAGAAACCACTCGGCGACATTTTCTTCGACCAATGCTCGAAGGGCACCGACTCGAGGTTCGCGCCTGGCGTTGTTCTGAAGCGAGTCGAAGAGCACGAGCATGACCAAGATCGAGTCGGCAGGTCGCCACTCGGCCGGTCTCGTATTCAAGAGTCGGTATTCGACGGGAACGCGGTCGAAACTAGAGATCGCGGCGTTCACGCCCGCGGTGTAGGCGTTGAGGAGGCGTTGCTCCTCAGGCCGGAGTTCCGAGACGATTCGCTCGGCGATCTCGCGGCGTCGTCGGATGGCGTTGGGGCGGTCGATTGCCACCATGGGCGGGCCGATGAGCGCCGCGAGTTCTCCGGCAGCCTTCCGGCGGGACAGATCCATCTGCATCATTCGATCTCGAGCATGCATGAAACCCAGACCAGCCATCGCATCATCCTGCGAGGTCGCGGCGATGCTCGGCATCGCGTGGGCATCTAGATTGATCTGCACCGGAGCTGCCAGGCGGGAGATCTGGATGTCGTTTTCGACATTCGCTCGGCTCTCGGATGGTGGTAGGAGAACCCCCACGGCGATCGAGGTGGCGAAGACGATTGGCGGTAGAGACGATTTCGGCATGACGAATTCCCTGATCTGAAGCGGCGAGGTCTGGTGGGACCGTAGCATGCAGACATGTTTCAGCATCGAACCATCCCGACGTCGTCCCGCCAGCGTTCGCCTCAACCTCTGAGCGGCAGTCCGCCGAGACGGTCCCGATACGGCCATCGCGGGGCACTCGCTGTCGGTCTCGCCGGAATGGTGCTGACTCAAGGATGTCGGGAGGATGCCAGCCCACACACCGCCAAGCCGAACCCCGCCAACGTCGCTTCAACTGATGACGCGGAGATGTTGGAAGGCCCCACCCTCCCGCTTGAGCCGAGCGAAGTATCGGAGGCCCCATCTTCAAGACTCGTGATCACCGGGACCACCGTGCTCACGGACTTCGCTTTGGGAGCGTCCGGGGTCTGGGAAGCGATGGTGCTCGAAGAGTCAACGGTGGTCATCCAAGATGGTCGGGTATCCGGAATCGTCCCAGCCGCGAACTTCGTCCTTCTCCAGAACGACGTGGTGGTTACGGGTCGTGGCCGGTTCGTCATGGCCGCCCCGTTGATCGTGGGCGGCGGCGGCCCCGCGGAGATCGGTGCGTGGTTAGAAGGCGGGCGGATGATCGATGCCCTGCTTTCCGGCATCGGCGGGGTGATCCTTCCGAAGAAGATGGTCGATTCACCCGATGGTCGTTGCCTCACCGCCCGAACCACGGATCGGGAGATCGCGGCTTCCGACCTTCTGCCCTTCACGGGTGACGCTTCGACGCTCGCGGACGATCTCGTCTCGATCCCGACGTCGGGCCAACTGATCGACGTGTATGCATCGGTGCTGAACGATCGGATCAACGCCGGCGAAGATCACATCGGTCTGCTCGCGGCGCTCACCCGTGCACCGGCGGCCGCCATCGGGCGTCCGAATCTGGGCGTGGTCGAAAAGGGATCACCGACCAAACTTCTGGTGCTTGATTCCAATCCCATCGACGACCCTCGTGCGGTGCTTGAACCATTCGCGGTGGTGGTCGGCGATCGAGTCCTTCGCCGAGTGGAAGTGCTCGTACTGCGAGAAGCATCCGTTCGCGGCGCGGACATGCGGCAGCAGATCGCAGCGGAACAACCCGAAGGCGAGTGGTCACCACCGCTGCGGCGTTGGTTCAACAGCACGCAGGGCCAGGTTTACGGAGGATCCGTGGCGGCCGGAGAAGGCGGTCATCAGCACTTTGCGACCCGTACCGGCCGTCCACGCTTTGACCGAACCGTTGGTTCAATCGTGACCGAGCCGGCGGAAGGATTACCGAATCTCGATCTCACATACACCGGGCCGCCAGACTCCTTCCACTTCACGACGACGCCCGATGCGGACGGACTCCGGGTCGATCTCCAGATCGTCGACCGCCCTCGAATGACCCCGAATTCACCGGGGCCCAATGGTGTTCCGATCGTCGACCTGGCCCTTGATCTAGACGTCCGGCGTGAGGCCATGATGGCATCGACGGGCGTTTTTGAATTCGACGCCCAGGAATTGCTCTATGGCAGCGGTCCGATCGGACTCGGACCGCGGCGTTTCCGATTCACCCCGATCGACATCGAGTCTTGTCCACCATGCTTCGAAGGTTTCGAGCGGGTTTGGAATCTCGAGATCTTCGATCTTGATGCGGCGCAGCCGAAGCTCGCGGGCATCGCGACGGTCGCGTTCCGTGCGGGCGGTCCGGCACGCGTTCGTTTCGAAGTGGGGCTCGATCCGATTTGGATCGACGAATCACCGGCTGTCGGCAGGGCCCCGCTGAACTGAGTTCGCGGAGGTCGAGTCGCCGTCATTTTCGTCATCCCCGTCGTTGCCATCGATCCTTCGCATGAGCCGCGTGACGATGTCGGCGACCTCGTCGGGCTTCTCGACCATCGTCGAGTGTCCGGCATTCTCGACAATTGTCGTGTACGCCGAGGGAATCGCGGCCTGCCAGCACGCGGCGCCCGACGGATGAATGATCCGATCGTCGGCGCCCCAGATGATCTCAGTGGGACACTCGATGTCGAGGAAGCGATCTGCACTGCCGAGCATTAGATCTTCGAGATTGCGAAGAATCACTTCGTGATCTTCGGCACGAATCGCCGCTTCCGCGGCGACGATCCGCTTCATGAACCTCGGCATCCACGGTGGCCGCGTGAAGTTCAGTTTGTAGATCCGCTCGAATGACTCAGCCGAGTCCACTCGGAGCAGATGCTCATCGCGTTTCGCCGCCGCGAAAACCTCGGTATCGATCGGAGGCTCGATTCCCGCTGGCCCGATGACCACCAAGCCCGCTACGGCGGTAGGTCGGGACGCCGCGTAGCCTCCCGCGATGGCTCCGCCCATGCTGGAACCGACAAGGACGGGCGGGTTCAGTCCCAGCGTCGCGATGAGATCGTCGATCGCGGAAAGGAAGAATTCGAAGTCGATGGTCCCGGGGTCATGATCCGGGTGTAGTCCGAACCCCGGGAGGTCCGGCACCACCACGTGGTGTGCTCGCACGAGGCGCCGCGCCAACTGAAGCATGGTCAGTCCGTCGACGCCGAAACCATGAATCAACAGGATCGGTGTTCCTTTGCCGATCGGCCCGCCCTCGAATCGAGGCCAACCCAGATCCGAGTGATGTCGAAGTCCGGTCGCTCGCGCGGCACAGGTGGCGATGCGTCGGAGGGCACGACCTCCGAGGGTCGCGGGTTGACGATTGGGACGGTTGGCGTCGGCGTTCATGGCAATCCGATTCCGATCTCGGCGAGCTCGATTTCAACGGACTCAGAGCACGGGGTGCTGCGTTGCCACGTCGCACCGTCGTTCGAGCTCTCGGCCGAGCCTGCAGATCGTACCCTCGTCGAACAGTCGGCCGATCAGCGTGAAGCCATGTGGCCGTCCCTCGTCGAAGACGATCGGTTGGACGAGCGTGGGATGACCCGTCGCATTGGTGATCAGCAGGAGGTTGGCGGCGAAAGCGGGCGTGGCGAGCGCGTCGACGGTGTCCATGATTCGGGCCATGGCGTCCATCACCTGTCGGCGGACCCGATCGGCCTGCACCAACTCGATCGCCGGAATGAACCAGCTTCGGCGGAAGGTGTTCGGCCAGGCTTGCGGTGACTGCCAGACCATGGAGTCATCATCGCCCGACCGGGTCAGTGATTCGAAGGCGGCGGCGGCTTCGGCATACAACGGGATGAGCAGGGATTCGTAGGGAAGATCTGGGAGGTCGACTTCGACGAGCTCGCAGCCGGCATCGCGGAGATGTTCGATGGCCGCCCGGTCGGCGGGATTCGCGCCATCGAACCAGGCGGGATTCCAACCGACCCGGAGACCCTTGACGCCCTGGCTTGCATCGTGCGCAAAGGGAACGCCCACGCTCGACGCATCGCGGGGGTCGAGGCCGTTGATGGCCGCGAGCACAAGGGCCGTGTCGTTCACGCTTCGGCAGATCGGGCCGATCTTGTCGAGGGACCAGCAGAGACTCATGGCGCCAGCCCGGGAGACTCGTCCGAAGGTCGGACGAAGTCCGGTGGCGCCACAGACCATTGCGGGCGAGATGATCGATCCGAGGGTTTCGGTTCCGAGCCCGAACGCCATCAGACCACCCACCGTTCCGCTGGCGCTGCCGGCGCTTGATCCGCTGGAACCCTGCTTCAGATTCCATGGGTTGTTGGTTCGTCCTCCGAACCAGATGTCACCGTAGGCCAGCGCACCGACCGAGGTTTTTCCGAGCATCACCGCCCCGGCTTCGTCGAGTTTCTCGATCACCGTGGCGGTGGTCGATCCGACTCGATCCTTGAACGGCGTCGCGCCCCAGGTCGCTCTGACGTCTGCAACATCGAGGATGTCCTTGGCACCGTAGGGAATTCCCTGAAGCGGCCCTCGATCTCGTCCCTGCTTCCGTTCCGAATCCGCTCGTCGCGCTTGTTCGATCGCCCGATCGCCGGTGACGGTGATCATGCACTCGAGTTTGGGATCGATCCGCTCGATTCGATCGAGGTAGATGCGGGTGAGTCGTTCACTGGTGAGTTCGCCTCTTCGCATCCACGTACAGAGGTCCGCGACGGTGGAGAACGCGATGGCCGCTTCGTCGTCGGGAAGCGATCCGGGATTCGCCACGACCATTTCGGGGTTTCCCGTCGAGGTCACGGGGTCGAGGGCTCGATCCGGCGGCATGGCGCGGAAGACCGTCGCGGGCGCCAGCCCGTTGGGCATCGCGCCGGCGTTGACTCTCGCGGCGAAGATCGCCATCTGCTCGCCGATCGTCCCGGCGATCGTCGCTTGTTCCTCCGGCGTGAACTTGATCCCAGCGAGGCGCTCGGCCGCCGCGATGATCGCGGGCGTGATGCTCACATCATCGGGTCCGCCCGGCCAGGCATTCGGCTCCGATTCTTCTTGCTGGTCGATGGGTCGACTTCCCTGAGCGGTCGTGGTTGCGGCCGCCAATGGCAGCACAGCGAGCGTCGCGGTGGAGATGAGGAGTCTTCGACGTTCGGGGTCGTGGTTGGTCATGCCTCCAGCCTAACGCGGAGTCGGAGGGCGCCGTCTCCAAAGCAGTCAGACGGGCGTCTTGAAGCCCATGGCTCGTACCGCGCACCACCCGCTCCAGCCTTCGAAGACCATGAAGCCGCCGCCGATCAGCAGGGCGGCTCCGATGATGACCGGAATGCCTTCAACCCCTCCGAAGACGAGGGTCAGCGCTCCGGCAACGAGGAAGCAGAGTCCGGAGAGGAGACGAACGGCTTTGCCCTTGCCATTGATGTTGCATTGCATGAGTGGATGTCCGTTGGTTGGTTTGAGGTCAGATTCGGGGAAAGCCTGGGACTTGCCGCATCAGAACTCGGCGTGACCTCGCGTGCGGGGGAACGGGATAACGTCGCGGATGTTTGCCATGCCGGTCGCGTAGGAGACGAGTCGTTCGAAGCCGAGGCCGAAGCCGGCGTGGGGCACCGAGCCGTATCGGCGCAGGTCGCGATACCACCAGTAGTCTTCCTTCGGGAGGCCCATCTCATCGAGGCGGGCGTCAAGCACGTCGAGTCGTTCCTCCCGCTGACTTCCTCCGATGATCTCGCCGACCCCCGGCGCCAGCACATCCATCGCGGCGACGGTTTGACCATCGTCGTTCATTCGCATGTAGAACGCCTTGATGTCCTTGGGGTAGTTCATGAGCACGACGGGCTTTCCGATGATTTCCTCGGTCAGATACCGCTCGTGCTCGCTCTGCAGATCCGTACCCCAGGACACGGGGAATTCGAACTTCTTCCCCTTTGCGATCGCCGATTCCAACGCCTTGATCGCGTCGCTGTAGTCCATGCGTTCGAACGGACTATCCACGAAGTTCTCAAGGCGAGCGATGCAGGTCGGTTCGACCCGTTCGTTGAAGAACGCGAGGTCGTCGCCGCGGCGATCGAGGAGCGTTCGGAAGCAGTGCTTCAGGAGTCCCTCGGCGAGATCCGCATCGTCGGCAAGATCCGCGAATGCGATTTCCGGCTCGATCATCCAGAACTCGGCGAGATGCCGGGTGGTGTTGCTGTTCTCGGCTCGAAAGGTGGGGCCGAACGTATAGACCTTCGAGAGGGCGAGGCACCAGCACTCGGCGGCGAGTTGTCCGGAGACTGTCAGGTGCGACTCCCGACCAAAGAAGTCCTGAGAGAAGTCGATGGCGCCAGCTTCATCGCGAGGGATATTTTCAAGGTCGAGGGTCGAGACGCGGAACATCTCGCCCGCGCCTTCGCAGTCGTTGGCCGTGATGATGGGCGTGTGGATCCACTGGAAGCCGTCCTGTTGGAAGAACTCGTGGATCGCCATGGCAAGGCAGTTCCGAACTCGGGCGACGGCACCGAAGGTGTTGGTTCGGGGCCGGAGGTGCGCGACCTCGCGGAGGTATTCAAAACTGTGTTGCTTGGGCGAGATGGGATAGGTATCGGGATCCTCGACGAATCCAATCGCCGTGATCCGGGTCGCCTTGATCTCGATCGCCTGGCCCTTGCCGCGGCTCTCGACCACGTCGCCTTCGATTTCGACCGACGAGCCCGAAGTGAGCCTCAAGACGTCAGATTCGTAGTTCTCGAGATCCCCGGGAGCGACGACCTGCATGGTCGCAAAGCAGGAGCCGTCGGAGACCTGGAGAAAACTCAATCCGCCCTTGGAGTCTCGGCGGGTTCGAATCCAGCCCTGGAGCCGTACGGACTTCCCCAGTTGGCTTTCCGGGTTGGTGAGGAGTTGAGCGATGGAGTTGGCGGGCATGACCGGAGGCGTTCCTAGCAGGGGTGATTTCAGTGCCTTTGGTGGCCTGAACGAACCAGTGGACGGGACATTGGTCGGGCGGGGACACTGTCTGGCAGCCCGGAAGAATGGCAAGGTATGCGGAAGCGGCCTCGGCTGGCGAAAATCAGGTTGCGGAGCGTGCCAGTTTGGCAGCGATCGACCCGGTCTTCCGACCGGTTGGGCATCTCGGCAGATCGAGAAACCGGTTGGGCCTGGCTCGGGAGAATCCCCGCTCGGATCCGGTGATCGACGGGAATCGCCTTTCCGGGCACGAATGGGGCCGGTAGAGCGATCCACGAACTCGATCGCTCAGGATCTCTCCAAGGGGATCGGCTCGGGCCTCCGCGGTGTCGGTTCGGCACGCCGGTTGTTCCCTCTTGAGCACGTCATGGACTCCGTTGTCACGCCATTCTCATCCGCGAGCCCTTCAGCGACCCCTCGTCGTCTGAATCTGCTGTTCTCCGCCACGTGGCGGGAGGGTGGTCCGACGGCGGAATTGCCTCGATTGCTGGATCCCCTCGGCGTCCGGTGTCTGGAAGCCCGGTGTGGCCGCGATGCGGCCAGATTGGTCGAGCAGGAGGAGATTCACATCGCCCTGATCGATCTTGAGCTCCCCATGGAAGCCAACGGCGACAAGCGCGCTGCTGGCGAGAAGGTGCTCCAACTCCTTCGGAGAGTTGATCCAGCCCCGCCAGTGGTACTCGTCCGCCCGGCTCAGCCGAGCCGGCGCGAGAGCGGTCGCGGTCTCAGCGATGCCCTGCGAGAGGGCGTCTTCGCCGTACTCGACCGCCCCTTGGGCATCGAGACCTTGCTCGAAACCCTCCGCCGGGTGGTCCGGCGGCATTATTCGGATCAATGGCCGGTCGCCTGACCACGAGGCACCCTACGCGGGTGCGGCAGTCGACCACCATCCGCCCGGCGTCAGACCGGGCAAGTTTCCTTTCTGTTTTTTCCTTCGGAGTGAAGAACCTATGAACGTGCGACCGCTCGGCGACAAAATCATCGTCCGGCGTGAAGAAGCCGCGACCAAGACAGAGTCCGGAATCTTCCTGCCGGAATCTGCCAAGGACAAGCCCAAGACCGGCAAGGTCATTGCGCTTGGCAGCGGTAATCTGAACAAGGACACCGGTGAGTACCTTTCATTCACCGTGAAGAAGGGCGACGCCGTCATCTTCAGTTCCTACGCCGGTACCGAAATCAAGATCGACGGTCAGGACTACCTGATCATGACCGAGGACGATGTCCTCGGAATTATTGACTGACGCATTGCGTCGACGTGGGATGGTCCCGCGAGGAGTGAAATACGTGAATGCCGATCAGCTTCGAACTGCGTTCTGCAACCTGAACGGACGGGACCTTCGAATTGAATTCGAAGGTGCCGAGTCGCTTTTGGTTCGAAACGCAATGCTGATCCCCTCTGAGGAGGACGACCTGCTCAAGGTGACCGACGGATCGCACGAGTACATCATCGAGTGCGGTCGGGTCGCCTGGGTCGAGATCGGCTGACGAACCCGAGTGAGAAACCCTTTCGTCACCGGCGTCGAACGCCGGGACGAATATGAATGCAAGGAATAACCATGGCTGCCAAGCAAATTGCCTACGACAACGATGCCCGCGAACAAATTCTTCGCGGAATCCAGAAACTCGCCAAGGCCGTAAAGGTCACCCTCGGCCCCTCGGGACGCGTCGTCATCCTCGAGAAGTCGTTCGGTGCCCCCACGGTCACCAAGGACGGCGTCACCGTCGCCAAGGAGATCGAACTCGCTGACCCCTATGAGAACATGGGCGCCCAGATGGTCAAGGAAGTCGCCAGCAAGTCCAGCAAGGACGCGGGCGACGGGACCACCACCGCCACGGTCTACGCCGAGGCGATCTTCAAGGAAGGCCTGAAGAACATCACCGCCGGCGCCAACGCCAACGCGGTCAAGCGTGGTATCGAGAAGGCGGTCGATGCCGTCGTCGCTGAACTCTCATCGATGTCCAAGCCCGTCCGCGACTCAACCGAGATCGCCCAGGTCGGTGCCTGTTCCGCCAATCAGGATCAGAACATCGGCAAGATCATCGCAGAGGCGATGGACAAGGTCGGCAAGGACGGCGTCATTACCGTCGAGGAAGGCAAGAGCCTCGAGACCGAGGTCGAGCTTCTCGAAGGAATGCAGTTCGACAAGGGCTACCTCAGCCCCCACTTTGTCACCGATCCAGCGGAGATGGAATGCGTCCTCGAAGATTGCTACGTTCTCATCCACGAGAAGAAAGTCGGATCCGCCAAGGACCTCATCCCCGTGCTCGGCAAGATTGCGGAGAGCGGAAAGAGCGTGCTGATCGTCGCCGAAGACATCGAAGGTGAAGCATTGGCCACGCTCGTGGTCAACAAACTCCGAGGCGTGCTCAAGGTGGCCGCGGTCAAGGCTCCCGGATTCGGTGATCGCCGGAAGGCGATGCTCGAGGACATCGCGGTCCTCACTGGCGGCACCGCCGTCATGGAAGAGCTTGGCATCGACCTCGAGAAGATGCCGGTGACCGATCTTGGTCGAGCCAAGAAGATCACCATCAACAAGGACACGACGACGATCGTCGAAGGCGGCGGCAAGACGTCCGACATCAAGGCCCGGATCGAACAGATCAAGGCTCAGATCGATGCGACTTCGAGCGATTACGACCGAGAGAAGCTCCAGGAGCGACTCGCGAAGCTTGCAGGAGGCGTGGCTCAGATCAACGTCGGCGCTGCGACCGAAGTCGAGATGAAGGAGAAGAAGGCCCGTGTCGAGGACGCCCTTCACTCCTGTCGTGCCGCAGTGGAAGAAGGCATTCTTCCCGGCGGTGGCGTGGCAGTGCTTCGAGCACGTCGCGGAATCGACAAGGCTCGAAAGAATGCGGTCGGTGACGAGAAGATCGGTTGCGACATCATCAACCGGGCGATGAGTGCTCCGATCAAGCAGATCGCGAGCAACTGCGGCCTCGACGGTTCGATCGTCGCTCAGAAGGTCGAAGAGAACACCGCTGATGCCTACGGATTCAATGCCGCCACGGGTGAGTACGGCGATCTCGTGAAGCAGGGCATCATCGTTCCCACCAAGGTGGAGCGAGTCGCCTTGCAGAACGCTGCGAGTATCAGTGGTCTTCTGTTGACGACCGATTGTGCGATTGTCGAGATCAAGGAACCCACGGCGAAGGCCGGTGCTGGCGCCGGCGAGGGCATGGGCGGCATGGACTTCTGATTCCGTCCCCGCCGCATGACCCGTGATCGACGGGTTTAGAACCAGTGAGATTGACGCCCGGGCGAGACTACTCGTCCGGGCGTCTTCCTTGGAGACTCAAGATGCCACTCGGAGGTGGAGGCGCTGGTGGAATGGGAGCGATCGGCATGATCATCATGCCGATCTCGATCGCCATCATGTTCCTCAAGCAGCCGCCGGGTCCGGTATCGAAACTCATCAAGGCGGGAGCGATCGATCCGGAGACGGCTCGCCGGACGAAAGGGCTCGACATCCCTCGCCCGTTCATTCTTGAACCCGCCTTGAAGCGGCGAATCGTCCAACGAACCTCGGATGGCCGGTACTGGGTGGATCTCCGTCGGAATCGCCAGTACCGACGGCGACTTGCGATCGTCGGTGGTGTCGTGGTCTTCGCAATCGGGATGGCTGGATGGATGCTCTGGCCACATCTCGGTCCGTTACAAGGTGGAGGTGCTCGATGATGATGCTGGACACAAACGCCCCGTCGTGGGCCGTATGGCTTCTCGCCTGGATGATCTTCGCCAGCATCGTGGCGTTGATCGCGCACGCTCGTGACAAGAACGCCGCTCGGAAGGGGCGGCGCAGAACTCCGGAGCGAACCCTTCATCTGCTTGAGTTGGTCGGAGGCTGGCCGGGCGCGATCATCGCGATGTTGCTGTTTCACCACAAGACTCGGAAGCCGTCCTATCTTCTGGTGACCGGGGTCATCATCGCCGGTTGGATCGCGGTCGCGATCTGGTGGGCCGGCGTCTTTGCGATGTCTTCGTGAGGAGGCATGGCGGGATCGTTCTTTGGTCCCGCCTCGGGCTGCCTTTCCTCGCTCGCCACCGGACTTTGCGGGGGGCGAGGGTTAGACGACCCGTGCCATCACTTGTTACCCATCACATCTCGGCCGAAGAGACCGTCGGTGGTGAGGACGTGATAGCTGGTGTTCACCAGAGTGTCGTACGCGTATTCGCCGTAGTAGCCGTCAGCACCCCATTGCGTGTCGCGACTCCACAACCCGGTCTGGCACTCGCCGGCGGTGGTCGACTGGCAGAAGTTGCAGCTGTTGTTGGCCTCGGCCATCACTTGGGCCCGGGTGTCGCCTTCCATCGCGTCGCTGACACCGATCATCGCAACATGTCCGTCGAAGAAGAGCGTGATCGGCGCCGAGTTGTAGCCCTGATTGAACATCCAACTCGGATCATCGCCCTCCGAAAATCCGGGGTTGGATCCGGTCTCGGTGTTCTGGAGCCAATGATGTTCGATCATCCTCGTCTTGAGATCCGGGTATCGGCACTGGCCGGCGGCGGGTGACCTGAACGCAGCAGGCATCGATCGGGGATTGCGCCAACCACAGTGACTGTGGACTTCCGGATTGAACATCGCCGAGCCGCTCCAGACGTAGCTCGACCAGACGATCTTCGGGTTGTTCGGGTCCAGATAGAACTCACTGGGTTGTTCGAAGAAGGGTTCGACCGCCTCGAGTGCGTAGCTGTCCTTCGGGGCCCAGAACACCGGGTCGTAGAAGCGGGAGCCGACGTAGGCGTTGAATGCCTTGCCGTTGGGTGTCCGGAATCCGCCGAACTTGTAGATCGGAACGTTGTAGGAGATCGGCTGGTAGATCGTGTGGAAGAAGATGCTCCACGCGAGTGGGTCACCGTCATACGCCGGACACAGGTCTCCCCCGCACCAGGCGGCCCAGATGTCTCCGTTCTGATCAGTCCCGGCAATCGCCTGCGCCATGCAGGCCACGGTGCTGTTGTAGAGGACGGGATCCGCATTCGCCACCAGCCCGAGGTCATCAGGTACGGCGGTGAACTGGCGGCCACCCCAGTCGGCGCCGTAGGTGTCGTTGGCGATGCCGAGATTTCGGAGATTGGCGGACGACTGGGTCACTCGGGCCGAATCGCGAGCCTTGCCGATGGCGGGCAGAAGGATGGCGATCAGCAGGGCGATGATGGATATCACCACCAAGAGTTCCACAATGGTGAAACCGAGCGATCGAGATCTGGAGGATTCGGGGGTCGGCATTGGGTTCGGACCTTGTCGTGGATTGACGGATCAGCGGCACGCAGGAAACCGTTCGGACCATTCCAAGATAGAGCATCTCAGGTGGCTTCGGAAGCAGTGAATGATGGGAATTGGCATCCAAGCGTCGCGTACGGGCGAGGGAGCACTTTTTTTCGCCGGAATCAACCTGTCCGGAGAGATCTGAGCAAGCGAGGTTCGAAGCCTGAGGAAGAAAACGGGCCGGCCCCAAGATGGAGCCGGCCCGATTAAATTCATCTTTGATCTAACCTTCAATCTACGTTTGAGCCTTTTCAGGCCCGACCGCAGATCAGTGGTCGATCACTTCGCGCCGAACACATCACGGCCAAGAAGGCCATCGGTCGTGAGGATGACGGCGCTGGTGTCGACCAGTGTGTCATAGCTCAGGTTGCCGTAGTAACCGTTCGCACCCTTGGTGGTGTCACGGCTCCAGAGACCGGTCTGACAGTCACCATTGCCTTCGCAATTGTCGCAGACGTTATTGCGTTCGGCCTGGATCATGGCACGAGTATCGCCTTCCATGAAGTCGGTCGTACCGATCATGCCGACGTGACCGTCGAAGAATGCAGTCATGGGCTTCGAGTTGTAGCCATGGTTAAACAGCCAGCTGGGGTCGCTACCACCGAATGACGGGTTGGCATCGGTCTCGACGTTCTGAAGCCAGTGATGCTCCATCATGCGGACCTTGAGATCCGGGAATCGACACTGGCCGATCGAAGGACTTCGGAATGCACCGGGGAAGTTGTTGCCGTAGGGGCTCTTGTAGCCGCAGTGGCTGAGGACTTCCGGCGACCACATCGCTGCGGGGCTCCAGATGTAACTGGAGTACGCAATCACCTGACTCCCGGAGTTCTCGGGGCTGTAAGGGTTGAACTCATCGGGGTAGTTGAAGAACGGCTCCGCAATTCGCAGCGGATACGTGTCCTTCGGAGCCCAGAACACCGGGTCGTACCAGCGGTCGCCGACGTAACTGGCGAAAGCCTTGGCGGTGGGAACGCGGAACGAGCCGAAGTCGCCACCATTGAAGCCGTAGGGCTGGAAGACGTAGTAGAAGCAGCCGTTCCAGTATCCGGGATCACCGGGGTAGCCGTTGCAGAGGTCGCCAGCACACCACCAGCCCCAGAGGCGTCCGAGGTAGTCGTAGCCGACCAACTGCTGCGGCATGCAGGCGATTTGATTGTTGTAGTCGACGGGACCGAGTCCGTTCGCGAACCCAAGACCCATGTCGTCGGGAATCGCGGTGAACTGACGATCACCCCAGTCCGCGCCATACGTATCGTTGGCCACAGAGAGGTTTCGAAGGTTCGCGGCAGACTGTGTGACGCGTGCGGCGTCTCGAGCCTTGCCGATGGCCGGCAGCAGAATGGCAATGAGCAGCGCGATGATCGAAATCACCACCAGCAGCTCGACAATAGTGAAGCCTGGACGATTCTTTTGCTTCATGGCTGAAGACTCCGTTTCTGGCTCGTTCGGTTGCACACCGAAAAGCACTTCCGTGAGAGTGGAATGGGGACTGTGGAATCGGGCGGAGAAATGTGTGCAATGCCTGATTGTGGAAGTCCGTATAGATGAAAAGATACCGGATCTGATGCGAATCTCAACCATCCTTCGTCAAAAGTGGATGATTCGTTTGTTCAGGGGACCACGATGTGATGCTTCATGGACGCGCAAAAAGTCCGATAAAACCATTTTCTATTCAATGAAACAACAGAATTAGACCAACTTGGATGGCATCGCCTCGGAACCGAGGCATTCGGGAGGCCCATAGAGAGATGAATGGGTGGGGCCTCCGATCTCCTTTTAGTTCGTTCCGGGCACCGGTAGGTTCCCCGCTTTTTGTATCTAAGTGCATATTGGCAAAGGACTTTCATGGTGGTTCGCCCTGTGGAGGCAGGAAGCCGTTCCGGTCAGGTTCTCCCTCGTCTCGCTATGTTCCGCCCATGCTGAAGGCTTCTTGCGCATCTGATCGTGGCCCGATTCTTGTGGGGACCTGGTCGTTCTCTCTGGCCGCGATCGAATCGGCATGGACCGCCTTGGGGGGCGTTTCGGTATCGGGCGATCGACCGGAAGGTGACTCCGAATCGAGTTCCAACCTGCTCGATGCGATTGAATTGGCGTGCCAGTACGCCGATCTCGATCTCGGCGTCGATAGCGTCGGCCTCGGTGGGCTTCCAGATTCCAGCGGCCGCATGAGTCTGGACGGCGCGATCATGGAATCCCCGATTCGATTCGCCGGGGTCGCCGCCCTCCGCCGACATGTGCATCCAGTGTCCGTCGCGCGATTGGTGATGGAACGTACCGAGCACACCTTGCTGTGCGGAGATGATGCGGACGTTTTCGCAGACCGCCATGGCTTGGCGGCCCGGAAACTGCTCTCCGATGATGCGAAGGCGGCGTTTGAAACATGGGAAGCATCTCGGCAAGGTGGCGACGGCGGGCCGCTCGATCAGCGCACGGATGGAGCGCTTCTTGGCCTTCGCCCGCTCGATCCAGGTCTTGGCTCCGAGAAGGCCGGAAGGCTCTTCCGCCCGAATAGCGGACGCGAAGGCGCGGCACCGGCCGGGCATGACACGATCGGCGTGCTCGGTCGCGACATCGCTGGCAACCTCGCGGCGGGATGTTCCACGAGCGGGCTTCCGTTCAAGGTGCCCGGACGGGTCGGAGACTCGCCGATTGCGGGGCATGGCCTTTTCGTACAGCCGGGGGTGGGATCGGCCACGGCGACGGGAACCGGCGAACTGATCTCGGGCATCTGCGCGAGTTTCGTGGCGGTGGAGACTCTCCGACGGGGAGGGACACTGCTGGACGCCCTTCAAGAGGTCATGCGCCGGATCGATGAACTCGGGCCGCTGCGTCCCCATCATCAAGTGGGGGTCATCGTGATGGATGCCGCGGGCAATGTGGCGTCCGGGGCCTTTCGACCTGGTTTCCTCGTGGCCACTCGCGATGAAGGAGGGGGTAGGGTGTCTGGCCCTGATCTCGTGCATCGTCCCGAGGATGATGGCCTTCCGGAATCCGCTCGTGAAGGCCTCGCGAAGAATGATGACCCCGAACCAAAGGATGACGTATGAAGCTGTACACCCGCACCGGTGATGATGGAACGACCGGCCTGTTCTCCGGCGATCGAGTTGGCAAGGACCATCCTCGGATCGAGGCGTACGGCACCGTCGACGAGTTGAATGCCTGCATTGGTCTCGCGATCTCCGGGATCGACGGCGACGGAGAGGTCGCGGAGAAACTCCGATCGAGTCTTCTGTCGATCCAGTCGCGGTCCTTTGATCTCGGCGCCGATCTCGCCACGCCCGAGGGGGCGCGAAACAGCGACAAGGTCGGCCGCATCGATGACGCCGACGTCGCGGTGCTCGAAGGACTGATCGACCATTACCAGGCGGTGGCCCCGGAGATCCGGTGCTTCGTACTCCCGGGGGGGTGTGAACTCGCCGCCCGTCTGCATATCGCGCGGACGGTCTGTCGTCGGGCGGAGCGGTTGATGGTGCATTTGAACCATGCTGAGACAGTCACCCCCGAGGCGATCCGCTGGGTGAATCGGCTCAGCGACCTGCTCTTTGCGATGAGTCGTGCCGCGAATCACGCGGCCGGCCTCGAAGACGTTCCATGGAAGCCCAAGGGCGGCGGTTGACGCGGTGCTTGCTCAGGAACGTTTTCGCGAGCGAGGCTTTCCGATGGCGCTCGATCCACCGCTTGAGAGCCCCTTGCGGAACATGCCGATTTCGGAGATCCGTTCCCAGGCACTTTCCGCGTTCCCCGTGCCGAACTCGGTGGTGATTGAGCGGCGATTCCACGCTTTCGCGACGGTGGAGGTCGTACCGCTTCCGCAGAAGGGATCGAGGACCAGTCCCCCTTCGTTCGAACAGGCCAGGATGATCCGTTCCAAGTAGACCTCGGGAATCTGGTTGTGGTGCTGTGACCGTCGTTCCTTGTTGTTGCCCTGCACTCGACCCCAGTAGGGCCCGTACCAGACGTCCATCGGCACCCGCATTCCGGCGTTGCGATCCTTCGCCTGCGTTCTCGCATCGTTATAGATCGACGCACGGTCCGACTGTTCCAGGATGGCGTCCGGATTCCAGATTCGGTTGTCGGCGTCCTTTGCAAAGTACAACGCATGCACCTTGCTCATGATGAATGAACTTTCGCGGTGCTGGCCGAATCGAAAATGCCAGGCGCACCAGTTGATCATGGTGAGGCCTCGTCGCTTCAAGTGCATCACGATTTCGGCGGCGGTGTCATCGGGGATGTTGACCCAGATCGAACCGTGTGGCGCCAACGCGTCGACGCAGACGTCGAGCCAGTCGAATGTAAATCGCTCGTACTCGGCTCGCGGCATGCCGTCCGACCACTCGTCGTACGGCACGTCCCAGTTAAACGGGGGGTCTGCGAAGACCAGATCCACCTCGCCGTGATCGGGGAGGTTCGGAATCACGTCCCGGCAGTCGCCGATGTAGAGCCGGGTGTCGGGGTCATTCGAGCGGTGAGCCGGTTCGACGGGACCCTTCACAGGTATGTGGGCGGCGACTTTATCACCGAGCAACTTGATGTCCGCGGTCGGCATCTCGGCCGCGGACGCTCGTTGGATCTGAGTCGCTCCTCGGGGCGTTGCATAGCCACCGGGACGATCGAATTCGACGTTCTTTCGTTCGGCCATGTCGCGATGATCGCCGATTCTTGGGATTCGCGCCACTCTCGAACGGTACACCACAGGACTTCGAACCATCGCGGCTATTGAGGAGGGAGGACGGGGGGGTCAGATGGTGCCGAAGATTCGGTCGCCGGCATCGCCCAGACCAGGCACGATGTAGGCGAGTTCGTTGAGTCGATCGTCCAGTGCGGCGGCGTGCACCTCGACCTCGGGATGGTCTTCGGCCATCCGCCGAACCCCTTCGGGTGCCGCGACGAGACAGAGGAACCGAATCGTTCCACATCCTCGCTTCTTCAAATACTTCACCGCGTAGGTCGCACTCCCCCCGGTCGCGAGCATCGGGTCGACCACGAGGACCGGCCCTTCGGCAATGTCGCTCGGGAGCTTCTCGTAGTACTCGACGGGCTGATGGGTCTCTTCGTTTCGTTGCACGCCGATATGGCCGACCCTGGCTTCCGGGACAAGGCGAAGCATCCCGTCGGTCATGCCGAGTCCGGCGCGGAGGATTGGGACGATGGTGACGGGTGCCGCGAGTTCGGTCGCGTCGCAGGTGTCGATTGGCGTCTGGACCCGGCGGGGCTTGGTCGGGAGATTGCGAAGCGCCTCGTAGGTCATCAATCCGGCGATCTCCCCGAGCACTCTGCGGAATGTCGGCGGTGGCGTGGCGTGTTCACGGAGGATGCCCAACTTGTGGCCGATCAAGGGGTGATCGTGGGTGAGCAGGTTTGGATGATCGGGCGTGCGTCGCATGTCGATTCTCCTATTTTCAGTGCGTCACATTCTCGTCGGCGCACCGATGCCGAGCGTGCCAAGTCCGTCTCGTAGGACGTTCCGAGTGAGTCGGACCAGTCGGATTCGGGCGTTGCGAATGCCGGAGTCCTCCGTCTTGAGCACGGGGCACGCCGAGTAGAAGGAGCTGAATTCGGTCGCGACCCCGTAGAGGAATCGACAAAGGCGACTCGCTTCGAGTGAGTGGGCCGCGGCCTGCATGGTGGCCGGGTATCTGAGAAGCAGCAGGGCGAGTCGGCGTTCTTCCGGTGCTTCAATCCGGAATGAAGCATCGGTGTCCGCCTCGTCGCCGGCTTTCTCAAGCAACGAACAAAGTCGCGCGTGGGCGTACTGGAGATACGGCCCGGTGTCCCCTTCGAAGGCGATCATCCGATCGAGGTCGAACACGTAGTCCCGTGCTGAATCGCCAGAGAGATCCGCGTACTTGATCGCGGCGATTCCGACCGCGCGTCCGATCGCTGCAAGCTCGCTCGGCGGGAGTCCGTGAGTCGGCGCGTGCGGTTCGGCGGCTCGGATCGTGACGGCTTCGGTGCCTCGGTCAACCGCGGCCTGCAGAAGATCCATCAGCTTGAAGTTGGCGCCGGAACGAGTCTTGAGGGGCTTCTTGTCGGCGCCAAGGACGGTGCCGAAGCCGAGGTGGACGAGTTTCGACTCCACGCCGTCCGGCAGTGTGGACCAGCCGATCTTCCGACAGGCATCGAAGACGTCTCGGAAGTGATCGCGCTGGCGGGCATCGACCACGTAGATAACTTCATCGCTGTCGAGTTCTTGGACGCGGTACCGCAGAGCCGCGAGATCGGTGGTCGCATAGAGAAAACCGCCGTCTCGCTTGCGAATCAGCATGGGACGATCACGATCATCGAATCGGACCACCAGCGCGCCATCATCCTCGACCGCGAGTTCAGAGCGGACGAACGTATCGACGACTTCTGCGAGCTCGTCGCGGAAACTCGATTCACCCCGCTCGCTTTCTGGGGCGATCTTGGTTCCCAGAAGATCGCAGGCGCGGTAGACCTCTTTCATGGTGACTTCGATGAGTCGCTTCCAGGCGGTGACCATGTTTGCGTCGCCGGACTGCAGTCGAACCAGTGCTTCGCGGGCCGCAGTCTGCGCGGCGCCGGCGCTCTCTTCTTGGGTTTCGAGTTCAGCGATCCGGTGCGGGCCGCAGTGATTCGCGATCGCGGCGGCAAGTCCACGACCGTCGCCGCGAGCCTCGAGTTGCGCGTCGCGATAGGCGACGTTGAGGGTGTCCAGATCGAGGGTCGCGAAATCCACCTTCCGGCTCAACAGGGAGTGGAGGGTCATCGCGATCGGGAGTCCCCAGTCGCCGAGGTGGTTCTGGCGATGGACGGTGCGACCGATCCGTTCGAAGAGTCTGGCCACGGTGTCACCGATGACCGTGGAGCGAAGGTGGCCGACATGCATCTGCTTCGCGACATTGACCCCGCAAACGTCGATCGTCACGCCGTGGGGCTTCATCTCAGGTTCGATGCCGAGCCGATCGTCGTCCATGCCTGCCAACGCGATCGCGAGGGCGTCGGGTTCGAGGCGGAGATTCAAGAAACCTGGGCCGGCGATCTCGGGTTCGGCGATCACGCCTTTGAGTCCGAGCGCGGGCGACATCAGTGCCGCCGCGAGATCCACCGCCACCTCTCGAGGCTTCCGCCCCAGTTTCTTGGCGAGCGCCATCGCGGCATTCAGTTGAAAGTCACCGAATTCGGGCTTCGCACTGGGTTTGAGAGCGGCATCGACACCGGTCGCGGCATCGCCACCGACCGCTTCAACAGCGGCAACGGCGGCGGCTTCAACCCTGGCCACGGGATCCTGGACGGCGTTCATCGGACGAAGGATAGCGGGCGACGGGCTGGAGGCGTCGTCATCGCCTCATTTCAGGGGATCGGTTCAGCCTCCGGAATCGACGGTCCACTGGCCCAGCAAGATGCCAAGATCCTGTCCCGTCACGCATCCATCGCCGGTGAGATCCGCGTAGCCCGGATCCACGCAGCCCCATTGTCCGAGCAAGAGTCCGAAATCGGCGCCATTCACCACGCCGTCGCGGTTGAGATCTGCGGTCGAGCCGGCGGCGGCGATGAGCTCTCGCCAGAGAAGCTGGGCGAACGTACGGCAGCCGGTGAGGCTGGGGTGCGTACCGTCGGAAAGCAGGGTTTGCTCCCACGCGGACCACGGACCGAACCGGTCCATCACGATCTGGTGCAGATCGATGAAGGCGACGTCGTCCCCTGCGAGATTTCTGAGCGCGAGTGCGTATCCGTCGGAGAACACGTCCGTGTCGTTGCTGCTGTAGGGAGCAACGATGAGGAATTCCGGTTCCAGCAGGCTTGGATCGATTTTCCGTGCGTCCGCATGAACTCTGCGGCAACGTTCCATGATGCCAGCGACGTCCTCGGCTGTGGTCCAGGGTTCGGCACTGTCTGTGCCGCCGTTGTTCGTACCGATCCACAGCAGGAAATGGGTGATTTCGTGGGCGAGGATGTGTTCCTTCAGCGCCTGATCGCTGTAGCTTGCGGGGTAGGGTCCGTCGGAGCTTGAGAGTAGTGGAACATCGGGATCTCCATACGGAAGCAGGTGGTTTTCGGTGCGCCAACCACCGTGTCCGATGAACGAGAGCCCGAGGCCATCTTCCAGTTCGAGGTCGGTGATGATGGTGCCGGGGAGGCCCGTGCGGACGCCGCTGAAGATTGGCCCCTCGGAGGATGTGTACAGCCCCGTCCCCACGTGCCCGAGACCGTCGGCGCTTCCCTCGATCACATGGTCGAACCATGCGAGGCCTAGGTTCGGGGAACAGTCGAAGAGATGGTCGAGTTCGGTGGAGGTCCACGCGATTCCCGAGGCGGAGTTGCGGGACTTCACGGTCCATTCGGTTCGGAACGCTGGATCTTCAGCCGCCAGGATCATCGAGCGGTGCCGTTGGAGATGCCCCGATCGCAGGAAACGACCTTGGCCGTCCGCATCGATGAACATGCCGCCCTCGTAGTCGAAGCTGCCTTTGTTCACTCCCGACGAAATGGCGCGTCCTGTCCACTGGTCGGCTTCAAGCACCCGGAGCGTCCAGGTGTGCTGACCGGCGAACGCCTCGGACCCCACTTTGGACTGGCCAGGCCGCAGCATTGGATAGTCGGCCGCGCCCGCATATTCGACCCAAGTACCGGTGGCGGCGGAGTTCGACGCAGGTGAGGTGTGAATTTGGTGCCATCGATGAGGGCGCCAATCGAGGAGGTAGCCGGTGTACATCCAGTTCGGCTGCCCGAAACTGTTGATGCTGTCGCCAATAATCGCGAGATTCGCGCGTCCACGTACCACGCTCGTCGCGAACGCCTCGAGGTTGACCGAGTTCGCGAGTCCGATCAACGCCGACCTCGATGACGACGACGGCGTTCGGTCGTGCGACATCGGTCGGGTTGGACGGTCATCGATCGCGACAAGGCCGCAGGCGACGACGATGGAACAACAGATGGTGAACATGCTGGAAAGGGCCTCCGTCGCACGACGAACGATCCGGCCGAAACCGGATCGCCACTACATTCAAGATGGCTCGCTTCGGCTTCCAGTCCAATGAGATCGCCAAGACGGCGCTGAAAACCGGGTTTTTCGCCCCTCAGCCGTCGAGCACGATCTTATTTCGTCGACGCAGCGCCCGGAGCCGCTGGGGTAACGGACCGCCCGCAGTGGATGCGTCAAGCCCGCCTGCGACGACTTCAAGCATCTCGATCAGACCGTGAAGGTCCTCCACCGAGATGAATTCGCGTCCCACCTTCGCCGGTCGGCGTCCAGCCTGGACCTCGTCGATCGCCTGCATGTTGTGGTAGTTGCCGAGCGGGAGGCAGAGACAGGTCGACTGGAAGCCGAAGGCGGAGAAGGCGGTTGCCTCGCACGCGCCGCCCGCCATGAGCTTCCTCTGCCACTTGAACTTCGGATTCGCCGCGGCGTGCGCCATCATCAGCGTCGAGATTTCATTGGTAAGCCCCGGACTGAAGACCGTCATGCGATCCCCGACTCGGACGATCGGTCCGCCACCGATCGGGCTCTCCGGAAACGATCGACTGTTCTCTAGGCAGACGAGCCGGGCGTTCTTCTTCACCAGACCGTTGGTGGCGGCGCCGATCGCGCCGACGAAGCCGACTTCCTCGGCGACCGTGAACAGCAGGCCGACGTGTTCCATGCCCCGACGCTTGCGGATCCGATCGAAGGCGCACAAGGCCGCGGCCGCGGCCGCAAGATCGTCGCATGCGTTGGTCTTCAGGAGTCGTTTCGATCCCCGGCCGGTGATCGCCGCGGCGGGGAAGGCCCAGCGGCCGACATCTCCCACCGCAAGACTCGGCAGGCGGCGCGAGAGTCGGATCGTCGCGACCTTGAACAACCGTTCGCCGTCCGCCGGAGCGAGTGATTCGATCCGCCCTCGAACGATTCGATCGTCGGCGTCATGGAATTCGAGTTTGGCGTTCTCGAAGTAGGGGTCGTGGACACCGCCCCGGAACTCCGCCTCGATGGTGCGATCGTCGACGAGGTGTCTCACCACGAACGCAGGATGATCGAGATGCGCCGTGATGAGAAGGGGTGCCGTTCGCCCCGCCGGCCGCTTCTTCGAATTGATAAGGAGGTTGCCGTCGCCATCACGCCGCCAGACAAGGCTTCGGGAGCGAGCGGCAAGCCATCGATCGACGTATGCCTGAACGCGATGTTCGCGGCCAGCGGCGGTGGGCAGTGTGGTGAGTTCGAGGGCGATTCGCTCGTGCCGTCGGCGGTCGGCGGAGAGCGTACGGAAGTGGTTCTTGGCAGCCATGCGAGCATGGTACGGCCGCGGCGACCGATGATTCGCGGCGAGGTCGGAACCCGCGGATCTTCGCTACAATCTCCCGAATGCCATTCGACTCCATCCCCGAGATCATCAAGGACCTTCAGGCCGGCCGGGTGATCGTGCTGGTCGACGACGAGAACCGAGAGAACGAAGGCGACTTCGTCATCGCGGCCGAGTTCGCGACGCCGAAAACCGTCAACTTCCTCACTCGTATCGGCGGCGGCTATCTCTGCGTGGCACTCGACGGGGCTTCATGCGAACGACTCGAACTTGGGCCACAGGGGGCCATTAACACGAGTCTTCGTCAGACCCCGTTCACGATCAGCGTCGATGGCCACCCGCGGCACGGCGTGACCACCGGGATCAGCGCCGGAGATCGGGCGGCGACGATCAAGATGCTTTCGGATCCGTCGATCCGACCGGACGATCTGGTCCGACCCGGGCACATCAATCCACTTCGAGCCCGTGAGGGTGGTGTTCTGGTTCGAACCGGCCAGACCGAGGGCTCGGTCGATCTCTGTCGCCTTGCCGGACTGCAGCCCGCCGCGGCGATCATCGAAGTCGTCAAGGCCGACGGCGAGATGGCCCGACTCCCAGACCTCGAGAAGCTGTGCACCGAACATCAGTTGAAGATGTGCTCCGTCGAACAGATCATCGAGTACCGCCTGGGTCAAGAGGCGCTGATCGAGCGAATCGATCCGATCGACGGACGCGAGATTGAAATCCCCGAGGGTCAATTCACGCTCTTCGCGTGGCGAAGCACCATCGACGCACTGCCGCACATCGCGCTCTGTGCCGGCGGGGTTGGCGATCGCAATACGGATAAGAGTCCGGTCAAACATGACGATCCGACGCTGGTTCGGGTGCATCGTCGGGATCTTCTCGGCGATATTTTCGGCGTCCAAGCGTCGGATTCCTCGCATTCGAGTCAGGACGATCTTCGCGCCACGCTGCGAATGATCCATAAAGAGGGCCGCGGAGCACTCGTCTACATGCGCCCGGAGTCGGGGAATTTCGAGATCTCAGGCGCCTTGCACGAAGTGAGCCGTCGGTCCGAGGACGTCAATGCTCCCGACCTCGCCCGACCCGAGGGCATCGGGTCGAAGGTGATGCCGATGGATCAGCGAGAGCTCGGCATCGGAAGCCAGATTCTTCGGGATCTTGGTCTCTCGAAGCTTCGGCTCATTACCAACCATCCGCGACCGTGGCCCGCGCTGCACGGATTCGGGCTCGAAGTGACGGAGTCAGTCTCGATCCGGTGAACGGAGGCAGGTCGCTGATTGCGGCTTCAAGCTATCTAGGCTTCAAGCTATCTAGGCTTCAAGCGACCTTAGGCTTCAAGCGACCTTAGGCTTCAACCGACCTGTAGGCTTCCGCTTCGATCTCCACCATCGCCGCGTCCACCAGACGAGAGACTTCAACCAAGACGTTTGCAGGGCGGATATCCGCAAATGTCGGACCCATGATTGAGGCGATCTCCTCCCAGCGGGAGATGTCCGTGGGTTGCGAGGGCGTGGGCATGCGTGAAGTCCCCTGGTGATCGATCGGAGGCAGGTTTGAAGGGCTCGATGGCCGATATTCCCTTCCGGGGTCGGTCACGAATTCGGCAGGCACATCCTCCCGGAACGGTCCCCATCGTGCGACAATCGATCCAGTTCGCCGGTTCTTTCCGGCTCGGAGTGGTCCGGGCGTCGGATGGTGCGAATCATCAGAACGTGCCTGCCGACGTCGGCGGCGATCAAGGAGTCTCATCGTGGTCCTTCGCCAAGCCGTCAGTCTCGTGTTCGTCATGGTGTGTACGAGTGGTGCGACCTCCGCGCCGCAAGCGAGCAATGGCGCCGAGGTCGAGGCGACAAAAGCCACCTCGCCTCCCGCGTGCTGCATGCCAGGCGGTTCGCTGGCGGCTCGAATCGCGGCCGGCGCCGTCTCCGGCGATCTCAGCCAGGCCCCAGAACCTCCCGGTCCCGAACTTCCCGGCCCCGAAGTTTCCGACCCGGAACGTCCCGGTTCCGCACGTATCGACCCGGCGACCCTGACCCTGCTGGATGCCATGGATGCGCAGAGCCTCTCGCTTCAGAATTTTACCGCTCGTATCCGAATGGATGTCTATGACGATCTCGCGGACGAAACGGAGAAGCGCTTCGGCCGCGTCTATCTCGTCATGCCCCCGCCAGCCGGCCCCGAACCCGGCCCGATCCAGCACCGTCGGGCCGCGATCGTCTTCGAGCGATCGGTGGAACCGAGCGGCCGAGCCCGCGAACGTCTCGAACACTTCGTGTTGGCAGACGGGGTTCTGAGTGACTACGACCACGAAGCGAAGCGTCTCGTTCGTCGCCGGGTGGTCGATCCGGGTGCTCGGCGGGATCCGCTTCGTCTGGGGGAGGGCCCGATTCCTCTTCCGATCGGTCAACGAAAAGCGGACATTCTGAAGTACTTTGAAGTCACGCCGGCGCCGCCGATCCCCCCACGCGTGTTCAAGGGTGCCGAGGATGTCGTGGGGATGCACCTGGTACCTCGTCTGGGCTCCGAAATGGCCGATGCTCGCAAGATCACAGCCATCGATCTCTGGGTCGGGAAGACCGATCATCTCCCCATCGCGGTGGAAGTTCATGAACGCGACGGTGATCGGACATCGGTCCGATTTTTCGATCCCTCGATCAACGCTGGCGTCACTGACGAAGGGCGTCGCTGGCTGGACGCGCCTGATGTCGACCCAACCGTCTGGAGGATCGAATCCAAGTGATGAACTCGATTCGTCGATTCCACATGCAGTGCATCGGCCTCCTTCGAGGCGACTCGCCGCTTCATTGCTCGATCATTGGATCGCTGATCGTCGTCACGATCTGGTCGGGCATCTCGGAGCAGGCCGCCGCCGGCCACGAGGCGCAGGAGGCGAAGGAACTCGTCCCTCGCGCGGTGGCACCCTCGCCACTGGTGGTCGAGGCCATGAAGGCGCCGTGGCTGACGCCCGAAGAGCGTTCGGAAATGCGGCTTCGCCACGGAACCTGGGGGCCCGAAGATCTGGAATCGATGCCATCAAGCCAGGCCGACGCCGCGATGATCATCGGCCGCTGGGATCTGGTCGCCGATGATCCGGCGGCACCGATTGGCAATCGAGTTGAAGCGATGCGCCGACTTGGGCGTTCGGTGGAAGCACTAGAACTGCTCGATGGTCTTGATCTCGCAGATCGGATGAACGCCGTCGCGCTCGAAGTTCGTGCCGCGATTCTTCAGTCGCTCGGTCGTCAGGAAGAAGCGCTGCAAGCCGCCACTGCCGCCATCGAAGCATCGAACGCGGAGTCGCCGCCGAGCCTGCCGGGACGTCTTGCGGGCATCGATGCGATGCGGATCCGACTCCAAGCTGGCGGAGGACGTCCTGAAGACTTCCAGACCATGCTGGATGATCTCGGTGACGCGCGAACCTCCATCGATCGACTGGATGCCGCGACACGTCTCTTGGAGGGTCGCCTGCTGATCGAACGTGCCAACGCATCCGAAGGCGTTCCCGCGTTGCACGAGGCGCTGGCGTTGGATCCCCGTCGTGCCGAGGCGTGGTTCGAACTCGGCCTGATCGCGATTCGCGGATTTGATTTCGATTCCGCGGAACGAGCGGCGGCCACGTTGGATCGGCTCGCGGGACTTCTTCCGCCGGAGGACGGTGCGCTCGAGGCGACTCACCCACTGGCGAATCTCATCCGGGCCCGCAGCGCCCTCACGCGGAACGATCCGGATCTCGCAGTCGAACTTCTCGAGGAACTTCTGACGGCATTTCCTCGAATGCCGGACGCGATCGCACTGCGGGCCGCCACTGCGGCGGTGCGCTACGATCGCTCCGATGGCGCCGACTGGCTTGCTCGCCTCGATGAGGTGGAGCCCGGTTCGCCGTTCGGTTGGTACGAAGTCGGTTCCGCACTGTCCTTTGATCGTCAGTACGAGGACGCGGCGATGGCGTTGGCAGAGGCAATCCGGCGCCGTCCCGCGTGGGCCGCGCCGCACGTCGAACTCGGCCTCCTTGAAATGCAGTCAGGGCGTGACGCCGCGGCCCGAGCGGCGCTCGATACCGCCACGGCGCTCGATCCCTACAACACCCGTGCTGCGTTCAGCGAGTTTCTCCTTGAGGAGATCGAGGCTTTTAAGGTATTGGAGAGCGAGAATTTCATCCTGAAGTATCGAGACGGCGAGGATGCGGTGGTCGCAAATGGAATGCTTGGTCCGCTCGAGGCGATGCATGCCGACCTCGTCGCACGTTTTAAACATGATCCGGATCAGAAAACGGTCATCGAGTTGATGCCCGACCATCAGTTCTTCGCGGTCCGCATCACCGGCATGCCGGCGATCCACACCATCGCGGCGTGCACCGGCCCGCTGATCGCGATCGAGGTTCCTCGAGAGGGGCCGCCCACAAAGCACCTCGGTCTTTTCGACTGGTTGAAGGTCCTGCGGCATGAGTACGCCCACACCATCACCTTGAGTCAGACCCGGAATCGAATTCCGCACTGGTTGACCGAAGCGGCCGCCGTGAGCATCGAAGGCGTGCCTCGAAAGTACGAGACGACGCGTCAACTGGCTGAGCGATGGCGGCGTGACGACCTCTTCGATCTTGATGAGATCAACTGGGCGTTCGTCCGGCCGAAACGGCCGAGCGACCGGAGCTTCGCCTACGCGCAGGGTGACTGGATGGTCGAGTTCATGAACGAACGCTGGGGCGATGACGCGCTCGTCGACTTGATCACCCTCTACTTCGACGGCGCCCAGGAGAAGGACGCGATTCCCCGAGCCCTCGGCATCTCTAGAGCAGACTTCCACCGCGACTTCGTCGCGTGGGCGGGCGAGCAGGTCAAGGCTTGGGGTCTCGATCCCGAACCATCGCTCGACGTGCTGTCCGATCGGGTGCGGATGCGGGATGCGGTGCAGTTGGAACGGCTTGAAGATGCTCGTCGACTTCGCCTTGAACGGATCGCGGCATTGATCGCCGGGGAAATCGGGCGTCCGCTGCGACCGGGTGAATCTCCCGAGGAGATTCGGACCACCGGGGAGGGATGGCCGGAACTCGAGCGACCCCCGGTCGAGATCGATGATGACGCGCTTCGGGAGTTGCTCCTTGAGTTTCCGGATCATCCGGACCTGCTCGAGCTCACCATCCGCCGGACGCTCCGTGAAGACGAGCACGTGAGCGACGACGTACGGTCGATGCTCGAGCGATATACCGAAATTCGGCCGGTCGATCCGTATCCGCATCGCGTGCTTGCTCGCGACCTTCTCGAAGGTGATGAGCCGGCGCTCGCAATTCCGCATCTCCGGGAGCTCGATCTTCGGAGCGAGAAGGACAACAGTTTCGCGCTTGAGATTGCCAGGTTGTCACGGCAGACGGGATCGAAGGAAGAGGCCCAGACCGCGGCGGAGAGAGCCGTTCGAATGAACCCGTACCACGCGGCCAATCGTGAGCTCGCCGCCGCCTGCGCCGTCGAAATGGGCGATCTGGAGTCCGCCCGTCGCCACATTGAAGCGCTGGTGATCCTCGAACCGGACCAATCTCGGCATTCAAAGCGGCTCGAAGCCGTGGAACGACTGATCGCCAGACAAGGCTGATCCCGCCCGGAGCCGGGCGGTGGATCGCATGTGATCGCATGTCATCGCATGTGATCGCATGTGATCTCGACTTTCGGAGAACCGAGAGACCGGCAGGAACGAACCACTACCTTAGGGGGGAGTGGCGCCCGCCACGCCCGATCGAGGTAGTTCCGGGACGTTGCGAGTCCCGGAATTCGATCGAGCGACGAATTTCGGTGTCCTATGGAAGATCGCGTGCGGATCTCGCGGCGTCCGGACCTACACTCGATCGTCGGCGATGCTGGTGGGGACTTCCGGGCAAGTTTCTCGTGATGGAGACCTTCGTGCGTTCAGGTTCGTGGATCACCCGATCAGGTACTCAGCTCATTTGCTCGTCGGCGGTCGTCGCGAGCATGCTGGCGATCAATGAATCCACCGTCTGCGGCGACGGACCGTTTCTCTTTGGTCCTCCGCAGATCGTCACCATGCCGACGCCGCACTCGCCGACCATGGTCGCGACCGGGGACGTGGATGGTGACGGCGACCTCGATGTCGTGGTACCGGGCCGCAACGTCGAGGGATTCGCGTACCTCATGCTAAATGAGGGCGGCGTCCTCGGGGCGCCAATCGAATTGACCACCGGTGGCCAGACGGACTGGGTAGAGATCGTCGATCTCGACGGCGATGGCCAATTGGACCTCTGCTTCGCGGTCCGCTCGCTCCGGGGAAGGCTCTCGATTCTCCGCGGGAACGGCGACGGAACCTTCGCCGACTTCGAAGAGATATCGCTCGGTCGCGAACCCCGAGGCGTGGTGGTTGACGACCTCGATGGTGACGGCGACCCAGACATCGCCGCGATGAATCACCGGCTCCCGATCATCGATATTCTTCTGAACGATGGGGCGGGCGGCTTCGATCGGGCGCCTCAGGTCGTGGTGGGCCGATCGTCGGTCGGGATTCCATTTCCCCAGAGCATTCGAACTGCCGACTTTGATGCGGATGGTGATCGTGATCTCGTGATCGTCGCGACGGGGGCGAGTCGGGTCTTCATCTGTCGGAATCAGGGCGATGCCACGTTCGAACCTTCGGACGGCTGGCGTCCGTCGAGAGTGAACGGGCAAATCGGCGGTATGACCGACCTTGTCGTCGGCGATCTTGATCTCGACGGCGATGAGGATCTTGTCGTGCCGCTCATTCTGATCGGCGAATCATCGCACGTCGGCATCTTTGAAAACCGAGGTTCGACCTCGTCGATCGGGTTCGATCGCAATCTCGCCTTCCCCTCCACGAATCTGGGATATGCCTACGCCGCCGCGTTGGGTGATCTCGACGGGGACGACGATCTCGACGTGGTGGTCGGGCACGCCTTGCCTGGCCCGGTGATGGTGCTCGACAATCGGACCGTGCCGATATCGGCGGGCGGAGATGGGTCTGTTCGCTTCGAACCTCCGCAGCAGATCGCCAATGACAGTTTTTTCCGCGGGCTCGCGGTCGCCGATCTGGATGGTGACTGCGACCTGGATGTTCTGGCCGTGGAACTTATATCGAACAGCCTCTGGGTCATCCCCAATCTCACGCCGCAGGCAAGCGGTTGTGGCGACGGATTCGTCGGTCGCGTCGCGGCACTCCCTGGGTCGAAGGGACTTCCGGACATGCCGGGCATCAATCTCGATCGTCTGGCGGATCTCGACCGCAACGGCGTGGTGAACGGTTCCGACATCGCGTTGTTTCTCGCCGCGATGCGGGGGGACTCGACGCAGGATGCCGAGCGGGATCGGCGTCCTCAAGGGGCGACTCCCCAATGATTCGCTCAATTCGCTTAATTCGCTTGAACCGCCTCGCCTTTCCATTCGCCATCGCGTTCTGCGCGTCTGTCACCCTAAGCGTTGCGGCGCAGCAAGAATGCGGGCCGGAACTTCCACCCTGCGACGAACCACACGGCGAGCCCGGGTGCCTCCAGCCCGGATGCTGCGAGCTCGTCTGCGAGACGGACCTCTTCTGTTGCGAAGTCTCGTGGGATGAAACGTGCGTCGAACAGGCCGTTGAGCTCTGTGGTGACATCGCGTGCCCGAATCTGGGGGAATGCCTTGCGGTTCACGACACGCCGGGATGTCTCGACGAGGCTTGCTGCGAACTGGTTCGACTGCACGATCCCTTTTGCGGCTACGGAACATGGGATTCGATCTGCGTTGCCGAAGCGGCCGGCTGGTGCGGAGCGACGCTCGAGTGTCCAATCGAACCACCGACCGCCGCGATTCCGGAGGCTGAAGCATGTCTCGACCGCATCAACGACGGATGCTCGCAGAACGCCATCGAGGCGGTGTCATCGATCCTCCACTGCGGCGATCAAATCTACGGCAAGACCACCACGACCGTGCCCCGCGACGTCGATTGGTATCGGCTTCCGTCGACCACCGATGGCATTTGGACGGCGACGCTCTCCACGGAATTTCCCGCGAGGTTGCTTCTGGTGACCGGCGATTGCGAAGGACCGATTCGCACCGTCGATGAACATCACGTCGACCCCTGTACTTCGGACGACTGGTCTTTCATCCTGCCCGAAGGTGAGTGGTATCTCGTCGTCGAAGCGGGTGTGTCGGATCGACCGCTTCGCTCGGGCCTTCCGTGCGACGAGATCGACCCGAAGAATCCGCCGGGCGATGACGAGGAGCCGCTTCCTCGAGAGTACGGTCTCCACTACCTCCTTCAGGTCGACTGCAATGCCGTCGATTGCGTGGCTGATCTGAACGGCGACGGCAGCATCGACGGGCAGGATCTCGGTCTGCTCTTCGTGGCCTGGGGCGCCTGTCCGGACGCATGCCCCGCGGATCTCGACGGAAACGCCGTGGTCGACGGGCAGGATCTCGGTTTGCTCTTCGTCGCGTGGGGCTCCTGCCCCTGATCGCGGGATGAGGTCCGGCAGCTCGGAAACGGAGCCACCCTCGATGATTCGCTGAACCCGAAGCAAGGATCGCATCGAAGCCCTCTCGAGAGCCCCATCGGAGGTCTCCTCAAGTGTTCTGGAAGGTCGCTCACTGACCGGGAGCATCGCTGTGTGTACATCCGTGCGATTCAGCCTCCATCTTGCGGTGATGTGCCCCGCCGTCGTGATGACGTCGAGCCTCGGGTGCGCCGAGGAATTCCTTCTGCTTCCTGGGTCGAGTTTCTACCGCGGCGAACTCGAGGCAGACGTTCCTTTGGAGGGCGTCTTCGTCGGGGACTTTGACCCACAGACCAATCCGCTTGGCACCGAGACCCGACCACCATCATCCAAGCGAGGCAATGTCCCAATTCCAATGTTCGGGTCACTCTTGCTCGCGGGCTCGTTTGATAGCCTTCAACCCTCCGGGTGGATCGACGCGGACTGGGATCTCGCCACCGCTTCGATGGTGATCCATGCGTTCGACATCGATCTCGGCGCGAGCGAGCTCCGACCGGTGCCGCTCGACCAGTCGATCGATGGTGTTTCCTCGCCGTTCGTCACCGTCCGGCCGGATGGAATGTTCCCCACGGGAATCTCCGGGCCGATTGTCCTTCGCGATGCGGATGTTCTCTCCATGAGATTTCATTCGGAAGAGCCGGTTCCGGCGGATCTCCTCTCCGTGACCGATGAGATCTGGGCGGTCTTTGCGAGCATCGACGGAAGGCTGGAGATCAAGTTTGATACGGAAGTGGGCATCGTCACCAGAACCGCGTCAGTTTCTCTTCCTACCAACGGGGTTCTCTTCCTCGATCAGGGGCCTCGGCTTGAGCTCGGTTTCTTCTCGTCGTTGGGGGAGGGGAACGACGCGGGCTCGTTCCCAGCTTTGGAACTGCCATTCAGCATCGACACCGGGAAGGATGCGGAAGATGCAGATCTGATCTTCTCGGGGACGGGTCAAGACCCCGGTTTCGATCTCTTCATCGATCTAGGCATCGCGTCGGTCGCAGGCCCGCTGCCCGATCCGGACCTCGACGGCGACGGCCGCGTGGATGCCGTCGATCTCGGCCTCGTGCTGCTGGAGTGGGACCGTACCGGACCACACCCCGCGGATCTCGATCGCAATGGTCGGGTCGGTTCTGGCGATCTCGCGAGGTTGCTGGTCGCCTGGTCGCCCGAAAGCGATGACTAGGGCGATGATTTTGGTATTCGGTTGAATTCGCCTCGGAATTGCCCACAATGTCCGTGGAGAATCTCATGCCAGTTATGACCCCTGCCAGCCGTTGCTCGCTGTTTCTCGCCTTGACGATCCCGATCGCGGGTTGGGCGGTCGCGGACGACTTCACCGTCGAGTCGAAGGAGAGTTCCTTCAATCAGACGTACTCGATCTCAATTCCCTTTGCGGGAACACTGATCGGCGACTATGACGAGAAGTCCAATCCGGAAGGCACCCAGACGCGACCTGGCCTCTTCGGGGGAAGCGGAAACAATCCGATCGACTACTCGGCGACGTTTCAACTCTCGTCGGCAGGGCAGGAGTTTCAACCTTCCGGCTTGATTGACGCGGACTTGTCGGCGATCCAGAACGGGTCACTCACCATCGATGCTTTTCAGATCGATGTGCTGGCGGGCGCGACCACGACGGTGTCGGTCGATCTGGTGATGATCTACCAGACGTTCAGAACCTACAGCCCATTCTCCCTCTATCCCGGCGGATTCGAAATCCCGATTCCACTGCAGGAGGGGACGGTCACTCAAATGGTGCTCTCTTCGGCGGTGCCAACGGCGATCGGTGTGAAGGAGAGCCGGGACGGCTTCACATTCATCGCGAATCTCCCCGGAGTACTCAGCTGGGAAGCGGACTTCGGTACGGGCCCAGTGCCCTTCGAACTCCCGGTCTTGCTGCCGGTCGAGGGCGAAGTGATCATCGGGGCCGAGCAATCCCGCCTCGAGATGTCCAGTGTGTTCTCAGCGTCTGGCGAGCAGCCCGCGGACTTTCCGCCGTTCGGACCGATCCCGCTCTCTCTTCCGACCCTTCCGCCCGGAGAGCAACTGGCCAACCTGTTGCTCAGTGGCACGATTGAGTCCTTCGCCTCTGATCTCGATCTCTCGATGCTCATCGTCGCCTTCGCGGATCTGGCGTGGAGCCCCGCGGACTTCAATCACGACGGCGCCGTGAATGGCGCCGACCTTGGGCTGTTGATCGGAGCCTGGGGTTTGTGCGAAGGGTGTCCGGAAGACATCAATGATGATGGTCTGGTCAACGGTGCGGACCTCGGGCTTCTCTTCGGTGATTGGACTGGTTGAGCCGTCCGCCAAGTCTTCTCGGTAACCTCTCAGAGCAAGCTCGGCAGCGCGTCAAGATCGAGATTGCCACCGCACAAGACGACCCCGATCCTTCGGTGGCCCTTTGACCGTAGTGAATCGCTTCGGACGGCCGCGATTCCGACGGCGGCGCTCGGTTCAATGACGAGTTTGGCGCGTTCCATCACCAATCGCAGTCCTTCGCGGATCGCCGCCTCCGGCACCGTGATGATGTCATCGACGAGCTCCTGGATCACCGGAAACGTCCGCTCTCCGAGCGTGGTGCGAAGCCCATCTGCGATGGTCCGCGTCGGATCACCCGTATGGGGTTCGATCCGGCCGCTGGTCCGCGACCGGGCGGCATCGTCGACGAGTTCGGGTTCGGCGCCGATGATCTCCAGACGTGGCGAGAGCGCCTTCGCGCAGATCGCAATGCCGGCGATCATGCCACCCCCACCGACCGGAACCACGATGGCATCGAGGTCTGGTACCTGCCCGAGAAGTTCGAGGGCGATCGTTCCCTGGCCGGCGATGACTCGATCGTCGTCGTACGGAGGGATGACGGTTCCGCCGGTCTCTTCAGCGACCCGTTGACAGATCTTCAAGCGACTTTCGAGCGTGGGCTCGCAGTCGTGCACGATGCCGCCATAGCCCAGCACCGCCTTCTTCTTGACCATCGGAGCATTGGTTGGCATGACGATGTGTGCCGGGATGCCGCGCCGGCCGGCGGCCCAAGCGAGCGCTTGCGCATGATTGCCCGAGGAATGAGTCACCACACCGTGGTCGGCTTGGGCATCAGTGAGCGAGAAGACCGCGTTGCTCGCGCCTCTCGCCTTGAAGGCGCCCACTTTCTGGAGGTTCTCGCACTTGAGGAAGACCTCGCAGCCCGCCGCTTCATCGATCGCGTGGCAGGTGAGGACCGGCGTTCGATGGATGTGCGGCTCGATCCTCCGGGCGGCGGCTCGGATGTCGTCGATGGTCGGGTGTTCTGAGTTGGATCCGGGCATTCGGCAATTCTAGGGGAGGGACTGACGGTGGAAGTCCAAGTGCGGGAATCACCGGTGCCGGCGTGCTAGAGTGCCCTCGCCACTCGGGGCGTCGCGGCGAAGAGTCCGTGTACTGAGATGCACCCGTTGAACCTGATCCGGCTGGTACCGGCGGAGGGAATGTGGCCCGACGACGCCAAAAAGCGTCCCGGACCCTCCGCGCTGGTGACGAGCCCTATCGGCCATACGGCCCGAGCGGAGTCCGAGATGATCACGCCTACTACCGAAAACCCCACCTGGCGCTTCCCGATCCACGGGGCCAGCGACCCATCCTCAACCGGACAGGGCACGACCCCCGGTTCGTTCGCCCAGCGAGCGGACATCGGCGGGCCATTGAGTTTTAGTTCTCCCGACACGCCGGGCATGCCGGCACCGAGCGTCTCGACGGCCTGGGACTTTCTGCCGGAGGGTTGGACGATCGAAGCCGTCGACGGCCCGGAGGCCGGATGCGGCGGCCACAACCAGGCGAACATCGGCGAGTGCATTCGCGCGGTTCCGACGCCCGGCTTCGAGCCGATCACCCAGCTTGAGAGCGCTCGGTTGGGAATCGTCACCCCCGAGATGGCTCGAGTCGCAGAGCGCGAAGCGCACCTCACGGCATTCCAGGTTCGAGACGAAGTCGCTTCGGGTCGTCTGGTGATTCCGGCAAATCGCAATCATCTGGCGTTTGATCTGGACCCCATGGCCATCGGCCGAGCCTCGAAGACCAAGGTCAACGCCAACATGGGCGCGTCTCCGGTCAGCAGCTCTACCGATGAAGAAGTCGAGAAGCTCAAGTGGGCCGAGCGCTGGGCCGCGGACACCGTGATGGACCTCTCCACCGGAGGCGACCTCGACGCCACTCGCGAGGCGATTCTCCTCAACTCGACGGTTCCGATCGGTACCGTGCCCATCTACTCAATGATCATCGGGCGAAAAATCGAGGATCTCAACGAGGCGATGATCCTCGAGACCCTTGAACATCAGGCGAAGCAGGGCGTCGACTACTTCACGATCCACGCGGGTGTCCGCAAGGCGCACATTCCATTGGTACGAGATCGCCTCATCGGAATCGTGAGTCGTGGCGGAGCACTGCTGGCGAAATGGATGCTCACGCACAATGCGGAGAATCCGATGTACACCGCATGGGAGAAGATCTGCGGCGTCATGCGTCAGCATGACGTCACGTTCTCGATCGGTGACGGCCTGCGGCCCGGCGGCCTTGCCGACGCGACCGATGCCGCCCAGCTCGGCGAGTTGGAATGCCTTGGTGAACTGACCGAGCGAGCCTGGCGTTGCGGCGTGCAGGTCATGGTCGAAGGCCCCGGCCACGTTCCGTTCGATCAGATCGAATTCAACATGAAACTGCAGCGCCGTCTTTGTCATGGAGCCCCGTTCTACGTGCTCGGCCCCCTGGTCACCGACATGTTCCCGGGCTACGACCACATCACCTCGTGCATCGGCGCGACCGCGGCCGCCTATCACGGTGCCTCGATGCTTTGCTACGTGACGCCCAAGGAGCACCTTGGTCTTCCGAAGCGGGAGGACGTGAAGCAGGGGTGCATCGCGTATCGCATTGCCGCCCATGCCGCCGATGTCGCGCTGGGGATTCCCGGGACTCGCGACAACGACGACGAACTGACCAAGGCCCGCGCCGCGCTGAACTGGCAGAAGCACTTCGATCTCTCCTTTGATCCAGACACTGCTCGGGCGTATCACGACGAGGATCTTGACGTCGATACCGATTTCTGTGCCATGTGCGGACATGACTGGTGCAGCGTCCGGATCTCCAAGGAGATCCAGGAGTTCGCCAGCGGAAAGGCCGAGGGGTTTGACCGAGGCAAGGCGGTTCGATCCGATGCGCTGACCGCCGAACAGCAGGAGATCCTCGAGAAGCGAGGGGTGCTTAGTCCGGAGGAGATTCACAAGCTCGCGAGCAAAGCGAAGAAGGACTTACCACTTGAGGACGGCAAGGCGTCATGCCACTCCGATTACGTGGACCCCGACGAGGCGAAGCAGATCCAGGGCGAGACCTTGATCCAATTGAACACCGCACCCGCCCATAACCTGCCCAGCCACGATCCCATCCTCTGAGTCGGTCGCCTCGCTGCATGACGGCGTCCGAGAAGGAGATCAATCAGGACGACCGCCCCGTATTCCGGGTCTTTCTGATGCCTCGCTTGCATCGCGAGGTATCTTTCGATGGGCAGGGATCCAAAGATGGAAGGCAATCATGCGGGTCAGCGTCGTCATTCCAGCGTTCAATGCCGTCTCCTTGCTGTCGGAGACACTCGACTCGCTCGCGAGTCAGGTACGGGAGCCGGACGAAGTCATCGTGATCGATGACGGGTCGATCGACGGGACCGCGGCCTTGGCAGAACAGCATCAGATCGTCACGCGAGTCATCGTTCGGACCAATGGCGGTATCTGTGCGGCTCGCAACGACGGCATCGAGGCATCGGATTCCGATCTCGTATTCCTACTCGACGCCGACGACCTCTGGCACCCGATCTATCTCCAACGAATGATCGCGATGATGGAGAAGCACCCGGAGGCACTTGCTGGGTTTACGGGATATCGCTGCTTCAGTCATCCGGAGGAAGGTCCGGCACCGTATGAACGTGCCATCAATGACACCGTGGCGATTCATGACGCGTCGAGTTTCAGTCGGATCGCGAATCAGGGCCTGCCCATTCTTCCGAGCTTCTACTGTGCTCGTCGAGAAGCGTTGGCCCGTCTCGGCGCCCGGCCATACATCGAAGGTCATCTCGGTGGCGGAGAGGCGTGTTACCTCCCGGCCATGCTGGTCGCAATGGGGTCCCTGGTCGAACACATCGCGCCACTGGGCCGCTATCGAATGCACGCGGCGGCGGTCACGGGTGATGAAGTGGACGCGGCCCGAACCATGATTCCCTCGCTTCGCGATCTTGATCGTGACGTGAGGCGGAGAACGGAGCTTCGGATTCCCGTCGCAGCTCGACATGCGATTCGGAGCTACGTCTGCGACTGGCTTCGCAAGTGCGGGCGACGGTTGGGATTCGGGTCTCCTTCGGAAGGGCGTCGTGTTTTCTGGATCGCTATCCGGATGGGAAATTTCAAGGCGGCGGTTCTCTACGCGATGAGTTTCATCCCAGGCATCGCGGGGCGGCGGGTCTGGGTCTCCGCCTGGCGGCCCGCGTCGGTTCGGCGGGCCGAAGGCACGCCTTTCTGGTCAGTGGAGACGTTCGAGGTCGATCTCCAGAAGACGACACCCACCGTGGAGCGGGATAGAGCGCAAAAGAACGCCCCGCTGAAGACGAGCGACCCATCGGTTTCGTAGACTGACGACGCGGTCGACGCGCATCACCGTCGCCTCGAGGAATCCAGTCATGTCGTTCGGTCATTCCAATCAAGGGCAGGAAGGCAGCGAGCCACGGTCTCGCCGTGCGCCGATCACCTCGCTCTCGTCGGCGAGCCCGAGACCGGGGCTCCTCGACCTCCCGGCGATGCGATTCCCAGAGTTGTACGTCTGGCTCCTCTTCGTGAGCAGTCTCGACATCATGCTGACCTGGGTGATTCTGCGTGAGGGAGGCGAGGAAGTGAACCCCGTCGCCAAGTTGGTGATCGACGCGTGGGGGCTGAATGGTGCCATCCTCTTCAAATTCGGCCTGATCCTTTTCGTGATCGTCTCTTGCGAAGTGGTGTCACGCGTCCGACCGCGAGTGGCATACATTCTTATCTGGTTCGGCGTCTTGGTCAGTTCATTCCCGCCGGTCTGGTCGGTGACGTTGCTGCTCATGCACGCGGATGAACTTCGCTGAATCAACGGGTGTACCGAGGGGGAAACTTTGCTTTCCCGCCAAAGTCGGTTTGGAGCCTGCTCATGAATGCCCTGGCCATCTTTCTCGCGTGTCTCCTCCATTGGTCACCGGGAGCTCCGCCCGCAGTTGATACATCCGCAGGCGATGCGAAGGCCCCGACGATCACCGCCGGCGCGGCGGCGGCGATGGAATCCGTGAGGAAGCGATATCAGACCGCTCCAGGGATGACCATTCTCACCAACGCCCGATGGGTCGATCCTGCCGGCGACGTGGTGCGGATGGAACGAGCTCGAGCGATCTTCGCACCGACGGGTGACCTGAAGGTGATGTCGCCGACGGCGAATTGGACCTTGGTCGGCCATGATGTCTACGCCGAATCTCAGTACTTCCCGGGAATGATCATCCGAGAGCGATCGACCGGCGCGGCGACGTCGAAGCTGCAGGTGCTCGATCGGATCTGGCCGTTCTCCAAGATGCCGATCGAAGTCCGACTCCGACTCGCGGGTGACGTCGAAGAGGCCTTCGCGCCCTTCTTCACGCTCGTCGGTCCAGACGGAACCGTCGAAACATCCACGCAGGTTTGGTCGGACGGCGCGCCATGCGTGGTGATCGAGTTTCGTTCCGCAGACCGATCGACGTCGCTTGCGGTCTGGATTGATGTGTCAACCGGACTGCTTCGTGGGGTACGCGGAACCTATGGGCACGCGGAGTCGCGCCGCCAGGTAGAAGTCGTTTCGGAACCGACGGAGACTTCGCGTCCTCCGAAGGTTTTAGTGGCCACGGTAGGCCGACGGGAATTTCAGAGTTACGCGGCACTTGCCGCGGAGTGGGCGAAGAACTTTGCGGTTCCAG
>JAPKCC010000106.1 GCA_028823105.1 Phycisphaerales bacterium
CACCCAGTTCCAACTTCATGCCGAATACGGAGGCGTGGTTCCGGAGATCGCGAGCCGGGCGCATCTCGAACATATGCTTCCCGTGATCCGTCGGGCGCTCCGCGAGGCCGACGTCACCCTGACGGATCTCGACGCGATCGCAGTAGGTCATCGGCCGGGCTTAATCGGCGCCCTGCTCGTCGGGACCAGCGCCGCGAAGGGTCTGGCCCTGGCCCTCGGGATCCCACTGGTCGGGGTAGATCACGTGCACGCACATCTGGTCGCCGGATTGCTCGGGGCTCCGCCCGCCGCGTTCCCGAGCCTCGGCCTGGTGGTGAGCGGTGGCCACTCGAGCCTGTACCTGGTCGAGGATCCGATCTCTCCGATCCTCCTCGGTCGAACCATCGACGACGCGATCGGCGAAGCCTTCGACAAGGTCGCGGCGATGCTCGATCTTGGATATCCGGGCGGCCCGGCGGTCGAACGCCTCGCCGCCAGCGGTGATGAAAACGCCTTCGATTTTCCGGTCGCGAACCTCGGCCGAGACCGCATGGATTTCTCCTTCAGCGGCCTGAAGACCGCGGTTCTCTACGCTGCGAAAGGCCAGCCGGGCCGGACGCCTCCGATCCTCGATGAGCGGCGTCGCGCGGATCTCGCGGCGTCATTCCAGCTCGCGGCGATCAAGGCGGTGCGGCGAAACTTGCGTCGTGCGTTTGATCAGTACCCCGACGTCCGGGGGCTTCTCGTCGGCGGCGGCGTTTCCGCCAACCAGGCCGTCCGCGACATGCTCGAAACCGAAGCCGCGGCTCGTTCGATCGAACTCCGACTTCCCCCGCTCGAATGGTGCGTAGACAACGGTGCGATGATCGCCGGTCTGGGCGTGCGGCGACTGGCCGCCGGCGAGACAGACGGACTCGACCTGGCACCCGCCGCCACCAGCCTTTCCTTGGTCCTGCCGGACTGAACCGGCGCGAAACCGGCGCGAAACCGACGCGACTTCGATACCGTCAGCGATCAAAGCCCCGTTGCAACCGGACTTCGATCCGGATCCGCTCGCCGTTGAACCCGAGTAAACCCCCTTGACCTACCGCCCTCCTTATGTCGATCCGAAATCGGTGATGCTCGAAGGCGCCCACCCGGCGACCCTCCATCCCGATAATCTCATGAAGCAGTGCGAGTTTCGTTTCGGCAAGAGCGGCGGACCCGGCGGGCAGAATCGCAACAAGGTCGAAACCGGCGCGTTTATGGTGCATCTCCCGAGCGAGATCCAGGCCAAGGCGACCGAGCGGCGGCAACAACAGGTCAATCGAGTCATCGCCATGTCCCGACTTCGACTTCGGCTGGCCCTAAAAGTCAGAACACCCGCGAACCCCGATCGGCACCAACCGAGCGATCTCTGGATCTCGCGCCGGCAAGGCAACCGAATGCCGGTGAATCCCAAGCATCGGGATTATCCCGCCCTGCTCGCGGAAGCCCTCGATGTGATCGTGAGCCGACGGTGGGATGTCGCGGGCTCCGCGAAGATCTTCGAAATCTCGATGAGTCAGTTGTCAAGGCTCCTCTACCACCACCCACCCGCCTTCGCGATGCTCAATGAAGGTCGGATTTCGGTCGGTCTGCCCCGCCTTCGAAAGTGACCGGGCCCCTGTCGCACACCGGGGGAATCCACCGACCGACGATTCGACCGTGGAACCAATGGTGTTCGGTTGCGGAAACCGGCTCCGAGGCCTCGGTACCGCTACGCTGGAGCGATGGCACACTCCGAAGACACGTCCCACTGGCGACTCGATGACTCACAACTCCGACGGCTGGTGGATATTCGCCACGACCTTCATGCCCATCCCGAGATCGGGTACGAGGAACATCGGACCAGCAAGGCCATTCAAGCGGAGTTGACCGACGCAGGGGTCGCCCATGTCGCTGGTCTGGCCGGCGGAACCGGCGTCATCGCTTGGATTCCCGGAACGTCGGCGGAACCCGCCATCGGACTTCGAGCGGACATTGACGCCCTTCCGATCGAAGAGGCCACTGGCCTGCCTTGGGCATCCACGCATCCGGGCCGGATGCACGCCTGCGGACATGACGGGCATACCACCGTGCTCCTTGGGGCGGCTCGCGCCCTGGCCGAGGAAGCGGCCGCCGGAACGCTCGATCGATCCGTGGTCATGGTGTTCCAACCCGCCGAAGAAGGCGGTGGTGGTGGTCGACGAATGGTCGAAGACGGCTGCCTTGACGGACGGGTCGCACCGTTCGCGGTCGAGAAGATGTTTGGACTCCATGGCTGGCCCGCACTCGATGCCGGCATCGTCGGCACCAAGGACGGGCCGCTGCTCGCGGCCTCCGATCGCTTCGAAATCATCATCGAAGGAGAAGGCTGTCACGCCGCCTGGCCGCACTCCGGTCGTGATCCGATCATCGCCGCAGCCGCCACGGTCGCTGGACTGCAGACCATCGTTTCACGAAACGTCGACCCGCTGGACGCGGCGGTGGTAAGCGTCACCGTGTTCCAGTCCGGCTCCGCGTTCAACGTGATTCCGATGTCCGCTCGACTCGGCGGTACCGCCCGAAGTCTTCGACCCGAGATCCAGGATCTGGTCGAAGCCCGGATCACCACGATCGCCGAATCGATCGCCTCCGCGCACGACTGCAAGGCCACGGTTCGGTACGAACGCGGATATCCCGTGACCGAGAATCACCCGGACGCGACGAATCGATTCCGGGAGATCGCCCGGGCCGAGGTCGGCGCGGACCGACTGGTGGAGATCGATCGTCCGGCCATGGGAGGCGAGGACTTCGCGTACTACGGACAGGTCGTTCCCGCCTGCTTCTTCTTGCTCGGCCAGAGGCCGGCTGGCGAGACGGCGATGCCGGAACTTCATTCGCCGCGGTACGACTTCAACGACTCGACGATCGAAACCGGCGTCCGGCTCTTCCGTCGCCTCGCCATGGAAGCCTGAGCAGGCGACCGCCTCCGAGAACGGTCTGCAGATCCCCCGGTCGCGAGAATTCCTCGCCAATTCCTCGCCATCCGGAACCAGACCGCCGCTTGAGCCCCCATCCGGCGGGCATGGAGCGAACGGGAATCCGATCGAGTTCTCGGACGATCGTCCGATCGACCCGGTTGACGTCCGCGCCAACGGAACATCGACGGCACGAACCGCGGTAATTCGGAACAATTGCCTCGTTGGCCCGTCAAACAAGGCTACCGTCGTCTAAGACGACTCAATTTTTGGTCACCAGATCCCCTCGAGAGATTCCCAGACATGCTTCGATTAGATCAGTCTCGCAAGACGGCTCGGTCCCTTGCCATCGCCTCAGCGATCGGCCTCGGCCTTTTCACGCTGGAGGCGTCGTCTTCCGATGAACGTCGCCCCGCCCTTCAGGTGCGTCAAGCGTCGATGCCTCAGCTCATTCCGCCGGCCAACGTGGTACCCAGCCCGCTTCGTCGCATCGGTCGCATCGGTGAGGATGACGGCACGTCGATCGAAGTCACCGTCGATCCGGTGCTGCTCGAACAGGCCCGCGAAGCGGCCAACGTGACCGGCCGGGTGCGGCTCGGCAACGTGGAAGTTCCGGGAAGAGGTTCGGTGAACCTCGAACTGACACCCATTCTTCCTTTCACCAACGACGCCGTGCTCCTGGCCGTCGATGCCGACGGCGTCGAGCGGCGACTCGCCCCACCGACGATCTTGGCGCTCGGCGGCACCGTCGAGGGCGATTCGAATAGCGATGCGTTCATCAGTTTCGGGCCGTCCGGCGTGGAGGGATGGATCCGAGTCGACGACGTCGCCTTCGGAATCTCCGACGGGGTCGCGAACGGACCGATCCTCGTCCACCGATTAGACGCCCTTCCGGCGATGGATCCCGAGTTTCTCCAGGGCTTCTGTGGCGTCGACGAGATCAAGCAACCCTTCCGCCTGAGGGACGATCGCCGTAACGATGAACCCGATGTCGCCGACGGTGGCATCGCGGGGTCCGTGCCAACACCCTGTCGCCGCCTGCAACTCGCCATCGAGACGGATCAGGAACTGCTCGGAATCTTCGGCGGCGATGAGTCCGCCGCAATGAGTTACATCGGGACCCTCGTGGCGGCAACCTCGCACATCTACATTCGCGATCACAACACCCGGGTCGCCGTGAACTGGTCACGCCTCTGGACCGGCGAGGATCCGTGGGACTCGGGCGGCACGGGTGATCAGCTGACGCAATTCCGGAACTACTGGGAGACAAACATGGGCGTGGTCCAGCGAGACCTCACCCACTTCCTCAGCGGCCGGGGTCTCGGAGGCGGGGTCGCCTGGCTCTCCGCACTCTGTTCGAGCTACAACTACGCGGTCAGTGCCAATCTCGCTGGTTCCTTCCCCTACCCGGTCGAGCACAACAACGCCTCGAACTGGGATCTCATGGTCTTCACTCACGAGATGGGGCACAACATCGGATGCCCGCACACCCACGACATCGGCGTGGACAACTGTGCCGGCGGTGACTGTTCGGTCACTCCAAACGGCACGATCATGAGTTACTGCCACACCTGTCCCGGCGGACTCGCAAACGTGCGAATGGAATTTTGCCCCGAGAACATCAATCTTGCCAACGCTCATATTAACTCCGTACCTTGCGACTACGAAGTCACGGCCGACAACATCGCCGTGAACGACTTCCGCATCGTCGAGGAAGGCGTGCCGATGCTGATCGACGTGCTCTTCAACGACGGTGGGGTCGAATGCGGCCTCGGAAACATCCAGGGTTTCGATCCGATCTCCACCGCCGGCGGCACCATCGAACGTGTTGAGGGCGTCGGCCCCGACGGCCGCGACTTCCTGCTGTACACGTCACCGGCCGGCTACGTGGGGTATGACTTCTTCGACTACATCAACCGTGCAGATGCGATTCCGGACACCGGCTCGGTGACGATCCAGATCGAAGGCCTCCTTCCACCCGACGATCCGACCGGCACCACGCCCGGCATCTTGGCCAGTTACTTCGACCTCGTAGATCCGACCGTGCTTCCCGACTTTGCCGTGCTCGAATCATTCGGCGAGAGCGTCTGGAGTCGGATCGACGCCGCATCGACCGGCGGCGAGTTCGCGGATACCGGCCGAGCGGAGAACGTCGGTGTTCTCTGGACTGGTTGGATCGACGTGCCCGAATCGGGCTCCTGGACCTTCGGCACGGAGTCGGACGATGGAAGCAAGTTGTGGATCGGCACCCAGCTGGTGGTCGAGAACGACGGACTCCACGGCATGCAGGAACGAACGGGGTCGATCGGCCTTCAGGCCGGAAAGCACGCCATCACCATTGGCTTCTTCGAGCGTGGCGGCGGTGCCGGGTGCATCGTCCGTGCCAGTGGTCCGGGCATGTCATACGCCGTCATCCCCGAGGAGATGTGGTCCTATGGGAGCGGAGAATCCCCTTCTGCGGATCTCAACGGTGACGGTCTGGTCAACGGAGCCGATCTGGGCCTGATACTGGCCGGCTGGGGCGAACCCGGACCGACCGACCTCAATGGCGATGGCACCACCAATGGGGCCGATCTTGGGCTTCTTCTGGCCGCCTGGACTGCCAGTCCCTGAACCTCTTCGCCTTCTCGCCCCCGTGGGATCGTGATCGCGACTGACTTTTCAGACTCCCGTGGCGACTTCACTGTTGGCATCAAGGCCCGGGTTCGCTACACTGCTCGGCTCATCTCAGACCGCAAGCACTACTGGGTTGCAGCGACCACTTGTCCGGTCGTTGACTCCGGATCCTCCGAAGAGGAACCGGAACCTGGTGGGAGGTAGGAAATCATGGCCAAGAACATCACCAAAGTATTCAAGATCATGGCACCCGGCGGCAAAGCGACGCCGGCGCCGCCGATCGGTCCCGCCCTCGGCGCCAATGGCGTCAATCCGGGACAGTTTGTCACTGCGTTCAACGAACGAACCAAGGATTTGAACGGAAAGATCGTCGGCTGTGTCATCACCGTCTTCGACGACCGTTCATTCGAATTCGAACTCAAGGCCTCGCCGGCCTCCATCCTCATCAAGACCGCACTCAACCTTGAGAGCGGTTCGGGTGAACCCCATATCAAAAAGGTCGGCACCCTCACCCAGGACCAGCTCCGGGCGATCGCCGAAGAGAAGATGCCGGACATGAATTCGGGCAGTATCGAGACCGCGATGAAGGTCATCGCCGGTACGGCTCGTTCCATGGGCGTCGAGGTGGAGAACTGAAATGCCGAAGTTCACCAAACGACAAAAAGCAAATCTAGAACTCGTCCCAGAGACTCCGGTCTCCCTCGTAGAAGCCGTCAAGGTTCTCAAGAGTTTTCAGACGACGAAGTTTGACGAATCAGTCAACGTCGTCGCGAACTTGGGAATCGATCCGAAGCAGGCTGACCAGGCACTTCGCGGCTCGATCGCGATGCCCAAGGGGATCGGTCGATCCGCTCGCGTCATCGCGTTCTGCAACAGCGACAAGTCTGCTGACGCGCTGGAGGCTGGCGCCATCGAGGCCGGTGCCGAAGAACTCGTTGCCAAGGTGGCCGGAGGATGGACCGACTTCGACGTGGCCATCGCCAGCCCCGACGTGATGCGGTTCGTCGGAACCCTCGGAAAGGTCTTGGGCCCCAAGGGTCTGATGCCGAGTCCGAAGGCGGGCACCGTGACCCGGGACGTCAAGACAGCGGTCGCGGAGTTCGCGGCCGGCAAGCAGGAATACCGAAACGACGATGGCGGCAACGTCCATCTCGTGGTCGGAAAAATGAGTTTCTCCGAGGCGGACCTTCTGGAGAACCTGACGTTCTTCATCGAAACCGTCGAGAAGATCAAGCCGGCCGCCGCAAAGGGCCTGTACTTTAAGAAAATCGTGGTCTCCGGCACCATGACCCCCGGCGTACAGATCGCCCTTTGACCCTCGCTGGAGTTGAACCATGAGCAAGCCCGTCAAGGAAATGATCATCGACGAGTACCGACGTCGATTCGAGGACGTCGATGGTGGCGTCATCCTTCAGATTCGTGGCATGGATGCGTTGAAGAACAACGAGTTCCGCAACGAACTTCGGAAGAAGTCCATCCACATCACCGTTCTCAAGAACACGCTCGCGAAGAAAGCCTTCGCTGGCACCGATCTCGAGGCACTCTTCCCCGCCTTGACGGGGCCCGCGGCGATCGCCTACGGCTCCGAGAGCCCGGTGAACGTTGCTCGCGAGATTGTCGAATGGGCCAAGAAGGCCAAGAACCTCGAACTCTGCGCTGCATCGATCGACGGCGTGTACTTCGATGGCGACGCAGGCGTGAAGGCCCTCGCCAAGTTCCCGACTCGCAGCGAGGCACAGTCCACCGTGGTCACCATCCTCCTCACCCCCCACCGAAATATCGTGGGCTGCGCCAAGAGCCCCGGTTCGAAGTTGATGGGCGTCGTCAAGTCGCTCGAAGAAAAGCTCGAAAGCGGAGAGACCATCGCCAAGGTCGGTTGACCAAAGGCGACGATCGATCCTTTACTGATTCGTTACTGTTTTTTTATGTCCCTTTCCCGCCGCCCCGACTGGCCCTTGGGTTAAAGCTCGAACGGTCGAGCCCTCTCGGGGGGCAAACACAAGAGGAACGGAGTTTCCAATGTCCGAAGAAGCAACTGAAGCAAAGACCTTTGACGCTAAGATCACCAAGATGGGCGACGAGATCGCCGGTCTCACCCTCAAGGAAGCAGTCGACCTCGCCGACTACATGAAGGACACCTACGGCATTGAACCCGCCGCTGGTGGCGCCGTCATGATGGCTGGTGGTGGTGATGACAGTGCTGACGAGGAAGCCGAGCAGACCGAGTTCGACGTCATCCTCGAAGCCGCTGGCGACAAGAAGATCCAGTGCATCAAGGCCGTCCGCGAAGCGACCGGCCTTGGTCTCAAGGAAGCCAAGGGAATCGTCGACAGCGCTCCCAAGGCCGTCAAGGAGAAGATCTCCAAGGACGAAGCCGAAGCCCTCAAGACCGCCCTCGAGGAAGCTGGCGCGACCGTCGCGATCAAGTGATCGGAGCGGCATTCGCCGCCTCTATCAAGAAGTCCATTCAGCGACCCTGCCTTTCGAGGCGGGGTCGCTGTCGTTTCAAGAATTGGTGTTTGAACGTCACCCTCGACACGGCGGGCTATCCTCCTCGCCATGACTCTCCACTCCTACCGACCCATCCGGTTGATCCTGGCCGGTCTGATTCTCATCACGATGACGTCGTCCGCCCGAGCATCTGCTCAGGACGGGCCGAAGAACCTCGTCTGGATCTCGGTCGAGGACATGAGTTCCTGGCTGGGCTGTTACGGCGATTCCACGGTGCCGACCCCGAACGTCGATCGGCTCGCCGAAGAAGGCATCCGATACGTCAACGCCTTCGCCACCACGCCGGTCTGCGCCCCATCCCGTTCGACGCTGATCACCGGCAAGTGGACGACCGAGCTCGGCTCGATGCACATGCGGACCGGCAAACCCAGTGGTGCGGCGCTGTCGCGAGATCCAGAGGCGTACGCGGACATTCCGAACTACGAAGCGGTTCCGTCGCCGGAGGTCCGCTGTTTTCCAGAACTGCTTCGAGCCGCCGGGAGATTCTGCACCAATCGCAGCAAGACCGACTACCAGTTCAAGGCCCCCGCCACGACTTGGGACCAGACGGGTGGAAAAGCCCACTGGCGAAGAAGACCAGGCGGCGATCAGCCGTTCTTCGCGGTATTCAATCTGACCGTGACGCACGAGAGCGGCACCTTTCCGAAGCGCCCCCGACAACCGCAGGTCGTCGCCCCCGCCTCGGTCACCGTGCCCCCCTACTACCCGGACACCCCGACGGTCCGTGACGACATCGCCCGCACCTATGACAACATCGCCGCGATGGATCGACAGGTCGGACGGATCTTGAACGAACTGGAAGATGCGGGCGAGCTCGAGAACACGGTGGTGATGTTCTTCAGCGACCACGGAGTTGGCCTGCCGCGAGGCAAACGCTGCATCTACGACTCCGGCACTCGGATTCCGTTGATCATTCGGTGGCCGGCGGCGATGAACCGCCGAGGGATCGACGAACGCGTCGTCTCGTTCGTCGACTTCGCCCCCACCGCCCTTTCCATCTGTGGCATTCGTCCACCGGCCTGGATGTCCGGCTCCGCCTTCACCGGCGAGTATGTCGAACCAGGAACCGGACTTGCCTTCATCCACGCTGATCGAATGGATGCCGTCCTCGATCGCACGCGGGCCGTGACCGATGGTCGATATCGCTATGTGCGGAACCTCATGCCCGAGCGGCCGCGGCTCTACAACGTTGCCTACGCCGAGAACATTCCGATGATGGCCGATATCCACGCCCTCCGAGCCTCCGGCGGCGCGACCGCGGACCAGTGGCAGATGGTGGATGAAACCAAGCCTGCCGAGGAGTTCTACGACACCGCCTCCGATCCGCATGAAGTGAAAAACCTCATCGATGATCCCGCGCAGACCGAGCGAATTGCGTCCTTCCGCTCGGCGTTGGCGGCGTGGATGCAGGACACCGGCGATCTCGGACTCCTCCCCGAAGGCGACATGGTCCGCCAGCGTCTTTGGAACGGCAAGACGGCGAAGCCTACGACGGCACCACCCACCCTTGCGATCGAGATCATCGGAGGGCGCCGCAGGGCAGTCATCGAGTGCCAGACGGAAGGCGCCGCGCTCGGTTGGCGTTTCGAAGGTGAGCCAAACTGGCGCCTCGTCGATGGGCCGATCTTGCTGCCGGATGAAGGCGCGAAGATCGAAGCCCTCGCCCACCGCATCGGGTTCACGCCCCAGACGAAGCGATGGCCAGTCGATGCAATCGATCACTGATCGGACCTTTTGGCTCTCCGACCCCATCCGCGAACATTGCCGCCGTTTCTGGTGTATCAACGGCTTTCGTCAGGGTATGGTTGATGACCTTCCCTGCAATTGAGTTCGTGCCCTGACCTCATGTGATGCATGTGATGCATGTTCAGGCAGACTGAATGCTGAATAGGACTCTCTCACCACGCACCCGCGTAGAGAAAGGTATTCACGAATGACTGACCAGAAGAACCAACTCGCGTCCCGGTGTGCGGCGTGGCTCTCTGGCGATTGAAGAT
>JAPKCC010000187.1 GCA_028823105.1 Phycisphaerales bacterium
GGGATTCGGGCGGCGTTCTCCTGTGAGGACGGATCACCGTCTGAAATCGTTGATCTCAGCCGAAACTGATTCCCTGGGCGAGGGGAAGATCAACCCCCCAGTTGATGGTGCAGGTCTGGCGTCGCATGTACGCCTTCCAGGCATCCGAGCCTGATTCGCGGCCGCCGCCGGTGTCCTTCTCACCACCGAAGGCTCCACCGATCTCTGCTCCGCTGGTCCCGATGTTCACGTTGGCGATACCACAGTCACTCCCTACGTGCGAAAGGAACCGCTCCGCGTTTCGCACCGAGTCGGTGAAGATCGCACTCGAAAGCCCTTGATCGACATCGTTGTGAATCCGAATCGCCTCGTCGAGATCCTCGACGCTGAAGACGTAGAGCACCGGTGCGAAGGTCTCGTCCCGCGTGACCGCCGGCACGGAGCCTCTGGGTACGCGAATGATCGTCGGCTCGACGAAGTTTCCGGATTCGGAGGCCTTGCGGTCGATCCCCTCCAGCCCGCCGCACACCACGTCGCATCCCTCGGCGATCGCCTGCTCGATCGCGGACCGCATCGCGGTGACGGAGTCCGGGGAGATCAGCGGTCCCATCAGGGTGCCGTTGGCGAGCGGATCACCGATCGGAACGCTCGAATAGGCGTTGCGAAGTCGATCCACCACGTCATCGACGATCGAGTGATGGCACAGAAGTCGCCGCGTCGAGGTGCACCGCTGGCCTGCAGTCCCGACCGCCCCGAAGAGCACGCCGCGAATCGCCAGTTCAAGATCAGCATCCGGCATGAGCACGATGGCGTTGTTGCCTCCAAGCTCGAGAAGGCTGCGGCCGAGCCGACCCCCCACCACTTCGCCGACCCGACGTCCCATGCGGCATGAACCGGTCGCGGAGATCAGGGGGAGACGACGATCGGCGATCATCGGTTCACCGACCGCGTCGTCGGTGCCGATCACCAGGCTGAAGATGTCACAGGGATCGCCACCCTCAGGCGTGAACAGATCCTGATCCCGCATCACTCGGTGCGCCACTTCGGTCATGGCAATCGCCGTGATGGGCGTGACCAGACTGGGCTTCCAGATCATGGCGTCGCCGCAGATCGCGGCGAGCATCGCGTTCCAGGCCCAGACCGCGGCGGGGAAGTTGAACGCCGTGATGATGCCGATGGTCCCGATGGGATGCCACTGCTCGTACATACGATGCTCGTCGCGTTCACTGTGCATCGTGTACCCGTGAAGCTGCCGGGAGAGACCGACCGCGAAGTCGGCGATGTCGACGCACTCCTGGATCTCTCCGACGCCTTCCGGCCGAATCTTCCCCATCTCAAGGGTGACCAGCTCGCCGAGCGGGCCAAGGTGCTCGCGAAAGGCGTTTCCGATCCGCCGCACGATTTCGCCACGTTTGGGGGCCGGCAGCATGCGCCACGAGGATTGCACCCGCATCGCCCGCTCGACTGCCCGCTCGTACTCATCCGTCCCGACGAGGCCGACCGAAGCGAGGGGACGACCATCGGTCGGATTGATGCTCACCACAGTCGCCCCGCCGGCGTCCGCCGGAAGGATCGCGGGGTGATCGGCCATGCCGAGTTTTTCGAGGATTCCCGTGAGGGCCGGATGTTGTTTGGCGGTGCTCATCCCCGGAATCTAGCAGGTGACGGCCGGATGAACGACCACGGCCCGCACCGAAGCGCGGGCCGTGAAGCTCTGGTCACTGAAACCCGCTCTTTCGAGCGGATCGAATTCAATCGCGACGACGACGAGCGGCGAGGCCGGAGAGCCCGAGAAGGGCCAACGCACCCGGTGCCGGAACCACGTTCCGCAGATCGATCGAGACGCCCTCGAGCGTGCTCGGACCGTCCAGCATGAAGAAGCCGGCCCAGAAAAGATCGTCACCCGAGTAGTCGCTCACATCAAAAGTGAAGGCGTCGGTGACTCGAAATACGCCGTCGCCGACGTATTCGTCGTAGGTCCGCTCCGAAGACACGAAGTCGAAGTACTCACCCCCGGCACCCGGCCCAAAGCCGCCGATGAAGAACTGTGCCGATTCCGGCGTGGTATCGAAGGCGGTGTAGGTCATATTCAGCACGACTTCCGAGGTTGGC
>JAPKCC010000107.1 GCA_028823105.1 Phycisphaerales bacterium
GACCGGTGTGATAAGTGGGCGATACTGGACTCGAACCAGCGACCTTCCCCGTGTAAAGGGGACGCTCTAGCCAACTGAGCTAATCGCCCGAAGACAACAATGATGATATCCGGTCGATCCACATCAGGCGAAGATCCCGATGCACTCGGCCGCCCTCCCACACCAGAGCGCCGCCATCGCGATCACTCCGCCGCGCTGATGACACGACGGCCGAACTCCTGCGATCATTCCGGCGATGTCCTCGCCACCCTCCTCCGCCACCGCATCGGACACCGCCCCCGCCGCGGTCGGGCCGCTGCTGCTGTTGTCGTTCCTCGCCACCTTCGGCACCGCCGTCCTCTGGAACGGCCTCGCGTTCGTGGCCCGCGACGGATACGGGTTCGACGAGACCTGGAATCTCCTACTGGCCATCAGCAACGGCGGAATCTATGCCATCGCCGCCTTCGCCAGCGCCCCCATCCTTCGGCGTCTCTCCTCACGAATCGCGCCCCGCACCGTCATCGCACTCGTATTCCTTCTACAGGTATTGATCTGCCCGGCCATCCTTATCTCGAACTCGCCAATTGTGCTCTTCGTGGTCGCTGGCGGCATGTCGTTCCTCGCCGCGTTCTTCTGGCCGGTGATCGAAGCCTTCGTCTCCGCGGGCCGAGAACCCGGGGCGATGCGGAATGCCATCGGCTGGTGGAACACCATCTGGATGCTTGCCCTCGGACTCGCCCTCGTCTCGATGGCGCCACTCCTGGCCGCCGGCCATGCGGTCTGGGCGATCGCAAGCCTCGGGCCGATCAATCTTGCCTGCGTCATCGTGTTGTACATTGGCGTGCCCGCACGAATTGCAGCGCATGGTGAGCGACACCCCGACCACGCGGCGCCGGTAGCCTACGTCGATCTCCTCGCCAGTAATCGCGCTCTGCTTCCGCTCGCCTACGCATTGATCGGCGCCTTGAGCCCGCTCATGCCGTACCTACTCGAAGACCTCGCCGCGCCGCTCGCGTGGCAGACGCCACTCGTCGCGACGTGGATGTTCGCCCGTGTCGCAGGCATCGCCATCCTCCGTCGATGGTCATGGTGGCACGGACGCTGGGCGGCCACGCTTTTGGGCGGCGTTCTGCTGGTCGGCGGATTCGTCGCGGTGGTTGCGGCACCGAGCATCCCGCTGATCGTCTCGGCGTTGATCGTCTTCGGCCTCGGACAGGCGGTGGTGTACTACGCCGCCATGTACTACGTCATGCGGGTCGGCGATGCGGACGTCAAGGCGGCAAGCACCCACGAAGGCCTGATCGGTGTTGGGTACGGCATCGGTCCCGCCGCGGCACTGGTGGGCGTGGCCATCGGGGGTGGTGGCGCGATCATCGCGGCAAGCCTCGCACTCCCCGCCCTGACGGCGTGGCCCGCGATCCGTCCCTATCTCCGGTCGCGACGTCGAAGCGTCTGATCAAAATCGCCGTCACTCATTTCGGAGGCGAAGGCGATGGCGACGGCGGCGTTCCATCCAGCAGCAGACGAAGGCAGGTCTCGAGATTCGGAGTCTCGAACCGAAAACCGTGGCGGTTCAACGTCGACGGAATCGCCTCGACGCCCTCGAGCAACAGCGGCTTCGCCATCCGACCCAGGAGAACTTTCGCGGCGAAGGCCGGCATCGGTGCGAATGCGGGTCGATGCAAGACGGCGCCCAAGGTCTTCGCGAACGTCCGTTGCGACACTGGCTCGGGCGCCGTCACGTTCAATCCGCCTTCAAAGCGATCATCGACCATCACGCGATGCAGCGCACCAATCAGATCGTCGATGCCAATCCAACTCATCCCCTGCCGCCCAGACCCGATCGGTCCCCCCGCCCCCAACTTGAAGGGCAGCAGCATCTTGCCGAGCGCCCCACCTTTGGGCGTGAGCACAATGCCGATCCGTGGATGCACCACCCGGATGCCCGCGGCTCGCGCCGGGTCCGCGGCCTGTTCCCAGGCGATCGAGACATCCGGCAGGAATCCCTCGCCCGCCGGTGAGGCGTCATCCACCTGCTCGGTGCGATTTCCGTAGTACCCAATGGCGCTCGCGGAAACCAAGACCGAAGGAGGCGACGCGCACGCCGCCATGGCTTCAGCGATCACCCGGGTCCCATCGGTCCGCGATTCACGGATCAATTTCATTCGGTCGTCCGACCAGCGTCGATCGGCGATCCCGGCGCCGGCCAGATGCACGACCGCATCGGCTCCTTCGAACACCGCCGAATCAATTTCACCCGACGCAGGATCCCAGCGGTACTCTCCGGCCGCCGCATTCGGTGTCCGACGAACCAACCGCCGGACGACGTGCCCGCCGGTTTCCAAAAACGCGGTCAGTTGGGTCCCCACCAGACCGCTGGCGCCGGAAATCACCACGGTGAGCGATCGGCCCGGGCCTTCTTCGGCATGCCGCCGCAGATCACTGGCGGTACGGAAGTGTCGGTAGCGAAAGAGCTTCTCGAGATCCTTCCGAATGTAGCCCGCCCCCAAAGCGCCCAGTGGTCCGAAGGGAATGCGATATTCAATGGCGTCGCGAAGACAACTTGAACCGGCGTCGGCGCCTTCTAAGAAGGAATGTTGATGCCGCCATGCGGCGAACGGGCCCGTGACCTGCGCATCCACGAATCGTTCACCAGGAATCGCCTCTTCGATCCGGGCGTGCCATCGTTTCCGAATCCCGGGGGCGAGTGGCACGGAGAGCACCGTTTCAGCGCCCGCTCGAAGTGGACCAGAGTCTTCGATCACCCGAACATCCTGCCACGGGGGAAGGAGCCGATCGAGGGCTCCGGAACGAAAGTGCCAGTCGGCGAGCGCCGAATGGGGAACCGGCATATCGCTCTGATGCATGAAGGTTCGGCGGCCACCGGCGGTGCCATGGATCGGAAAATCGGACATCTTGGTTCTGTCTTCCAGTTGAATTCGAGGGGGTGGTTGCAATCGGATGCACTGATACCGGTTCGCCACCGGCCGATGATTGGACGCAGTGTCTCAGGAAACGTCATCTCGAGGCTTCAACCGGCCCCAGATCGCTCTCAAGGACCTACCATTCACGGATGCCTGCCACGTCTTCCGAAAATCTGATCCGCACGCTGTTGGCGGGTCGCCGCCAGAAGCTCGATGCCGCCCTTGATGCCCTGGAGGCTGAGACCGACGGTGCCGTGGGCGTCTTACAAGCGGTCCGAGACACCATTGCCTCGGGTGGGACTATCTATACCTGCGGCAATGGTGGCTCCGCCGCCGAAGCGTTGCACTTTGCCGAAGAACTGGTCGGACGATACCGGGCCGATCGGGCCCCGATTCGAAGCACCTGCCTCAACGCAGACCCCACCGCCATCACCTGCATCGCCAATGATTACGGCTTCGAGTCGATCTTCAGCCGGCAGTGCGAGGCGATGCTCACGGACCGCGATGCACTGGTGGTCTTCTCGACCTCCGGGCGAAGCCCCAATATCCTCGCGGCCCTCGAGGTCGCCAACCGCACGGGCGCGACCACGATTGGTTTCTTGGGTGGAGATGGCGGCAAGGCAATGCCCGGATGTCGCGCGGCCGTGGTGATCCCCGGCAACGATTCCGCCGCGATTCAAGAAGTCCATCAATTCCTGATGCACGCCTGCTGTGAGATGCTTGAACCGGAACATGAAGCCTGATGACCAGTCCCCAGATGACCGACAACCTTCCGTCCCGCCGAGGCTCGCTGATTGGCACCCTGCTCGTCCGCCTGGTCGTGCCACTGTGGCTTCTGGCCGGGGCAAGCGTCAAGCTCTATACCCTCAATCCCAAGTTACTTCCCGAACCAGTACTTCTGGTGGTCCGCGACTCGGCTCGGCTCTTTGGAATCGAGAACCTCAACTGGTGGCTCGGAACATCGCTCCGCACGATGATCGCCGTGGAAATCATGCTCGCGCTGATCATGATCTCCGCGCCGCGGCTCGCACGGTTCGCGGCGTCCTTCATCCTGACGATCTTCCTCGCAGTACTCGTCGCCACCATGGCGATGGCCGCACAGCGAGACGGCATCAGCGCGATCTGGGACGGCAGCTGCGGTTGCTTCGGCTCCGTGAGCCCCCCACCCCTCGGTATGTTCGCGATCGACGGCATCCTTCTGCTGGGCGTGATCGTCTTCCGACCGATTCGCGAGGCGAATCCCCCGGGTCGACTCCTGTCGGTCCTTGCGGCGATCGCCATCGGGTTCGGCCTCGCCTTTAGCATGCCCGCGCCGAAGATCACCCTCACGCCCGTCGAACCGTCGCCCGCAGACTCGACGCCCGATCCCGCGCCGCAGACCGTGGACGGCTGGGGAACCATGCCGACAACCCTCGAGTCTTTCTACGTCGCCGACTTCGAGAATTGGGTGGGCACCCCGCTGGCTTCACACCCGCTTGCGAGGCTGATCTCCAGGCCCCTCCCGGACTGGATCGACACCGATCGATTCCACATGATCCTCTACCGGGCAGACTGCGAACACTGCCACACGCTTCTGGAAGACTTTTTCTTCGGCTCCCTCGATACCAAGGCGATCGCCGTGGCCATTCCCGACATCGATCCCGCGAATGCGATGGGGATGCCTTGCGAGGAATGCACGCTGCATTCCTTCCCGGAAGGACCGCAGTACGTCATTGCCACGCCCATCCTCCTCACCATCGAAGACGGAATGATCCTCGCAGTCTGTGAAGACTCGGAGAATCAGGCCCTGGTGGTCGAGACGCTCGCCGCGAAGAGCCCCCCCGCCGAGCGCCCTTGAATCGATGTTGAAGAATCGACACTGACGACGCGACACTGAAGACGCAAGACAGAACATTCATCCGAGAAGAATCACCCTCTCAGACCAAGCCGACCGATTCGAAAGTTCCGAACTCAACGCCCCCTCCGTCGACGGATGCCTACTCCATGAAGACCTACCTCAGAATCCACGTCCTCCTCTACCTCCTCATCGCCATCATCGCCATCATGGCATTGACCACCCTCGGCCTGATCAGTGGATGTGATCCCATCGCGGACGATGGCGGCGGGAAGAACTCCGAAGGCACTCCGGTCGCCACGACGAGTGATCCCTGGGGCGAGATGCCGACCGAGGTGAACCCCTTCTACTTCACGGACTTCGACCAATGGGTCGGAAAGCCCCTCGCCGATCAAGAACTGGCCAAGCTGATCAATCGCCCGATCCCCGAGGCGCTGCAGAGCGGACGAGGCTTCGTGATGTTCTACCGGTCCGACTGCGAACACTGTCACCACATGCTCGAGCAGTGGTTCACCGAATCGGTCCCCGCACCCACCGTGGCGGTGCTCGTCGACGACACCGACCCGGCGAATGCGATGCCGTTTCCAAGCACGCTTGTGGAACGAAAGGCGCTCCCACGCGGACCCGACTACGTCATCTCGACCCCGGCGCTCTTCGCGGTGAAGGATGGCGTGGTCACCGGCTTCGCGAGCGACCCAGATGATGCTGCCTCCGTGAACGCGTGCATCGCCTCCAACGCCGAGTGAACCTCACCTCAGAATTTGACGCCTGACGAACACCGCCGAAAACCCCTGTGGATCCTTTGCCCGAATGACCAACGCCGCCCGCATCACACTCGCCATCTGTCTGGTCGCCGCCGCCTTCGCCATCGCGATGATCGGCGACGCCGCCATGCCCGCATGGATCATCGGACTCTCTATCAAGGCCGGCTTCGTTCCGGAATTCAGCGCGCGAATCACCGTGGGTTTGGCCGCCGCTCTGGCGGGAATCCTGCTCGCGCTCGGTCGGCGCGGACGAGTGCCGGCCATCCTGGTCGCTGGTCTCGTGCTGTTCTCGGGCGTCGCCGATCTCTCCGCATCGATCTCTCTGGGCGAAGGCGCCGCTCGCTTCGTGCGACCGGCGTTGCAGATTTTGGTCGGCCTCGGAGTCTTGGTGGTGCTACTCCGCACCGAGCCCGATCCTAAACGCCTGCGCCATCCGCTCATGGCCGGCTTCGGGGTGGTCGTGTCCCTAGCGATCGGATCCGCCATCGCCGCCAACGTCGAGGTGGCGATGGATCCCCTCCCGATCAACAATGCCCGTGGCTCGGACGGTCGCTATCTCGTGCACGATCTCACGGCATCGATGTGGGAGAGCTGGGAGGGGCTGCCCATCGAGGAGACGGAGATTCTCGAGTATCTACCCCAGCTTCGTGCCCTGGTGCTCGACCAGCCCACGCTCGTCGCGTTCTATCGCCCAAACTGCGGCTCGTGCCACGACCTCTTCGACGGATTCTTCGGCGAACGTCTCCCGGCACGCGTGGTCGCGGTCCGCGTCCCCCCAGCCGACGGCGTCGAACTCGCGGAGAGCGACCTCCCCGAAGACGTCTACTGTGCGGACTGCGTAAAACTCTCGCTTCCCCAAGGCCCGGTTTGGCTCGTGGACTCACCACTGCTCGTAGAATTCGTCGACGGAAAGGTCGCCTGCGTCTCGATCGAGGATTTTCAGCGCTGCGTCGACGACGCGTCGTCGACGGCTGAAGCCCAGTTCGCGGAAGAAGAATCGCGACTCATCGAGTCGAACTGACCAGAACGACGCTCAACAAGACGCTCAACAAGACGCTCAACAAGACGCTCAAGAAGATCGCCCTCGGGTTCAAGAATCACCGGCTGCCCGCGTAGATCCGATGCGCCGTCTCTTGCGCATTTCGCAATCGAGACGCCGTTTCGTCGTCGTTCAGCGCCGTCTTTCCGAAGCCGTCGACCGCCCCGACATGCAGTGCGGCCTCTTGGGCATGGGGAAGATTCGAAATCAACATTCCGACCGCCGACGAAGCCGCATGATGCTCGATGAGTTGGATTCCGTCCGCGTGTGGAAACTGACCGTCAAGCTGCCTGTTCACCAGCATCACGACCGGCCCGCTCGTGGTCGCGAGCTGGTTCTTCAAGGACGTCTCGTCGTTGACGGGTTGCAGCACCGCATCAGGCAGGACCCGACCGAGCGTGGTGCGAAGCATCCAGGTATCGGGGGTGCAATGGCCAACGAGGAGTACGGTGGTCGGGACAATTTGATCGTGTGGGGGCGTGGGATCAGTCATGGTCATTCCTTGGAATCTTGAGGCCTCTGGAATCCGGCGAACCGCCGGGGCCTGGGACGACGCCCCTGTCTGCGGCAGACATGCGAGAGACGTGTGAAAGGATAGGTTCAAAATCAACACGAAAATCACGATTCACGCGGCGCTTCACGATTTCGCCACGATTCCCGAGACTTTTGAGTCGGTCTTCAGGTCAACGGCCCCCTTGCCGACGCACAATTCCGTGCGAGCCGTGAGCCGGAGTCGACGCGGCGACGGATCGAAATCAACGATCATGCGGGCCGCGGATCGCCACTGACTGCGAGCGACTTCTGCAACCATCGGATCGACTCTCCCCACGGCGGCTCGAAGCAGGGTCATCACCAATGGTTCATCGAAACACCTGAAGGCCGCACGATCCCAGGGCGGCGGCATCAACCCGCCCGCCTCTGCACGGTCCTTCGACTCGGCCGCCAACGCGGCGATCCGGCCGGCCGCGCCCGGATGGATGGATTCCAATCGGGGAAGGACCTCATGACGGACCATCTCCCGAGCCCGATCACGGCGATCATTGGTCGGGTCGTGTCGGATCTCGATACCGGTCTCGACGATCAACGCGGCCAATTCGGCTCGGCGACTCGTCAGGAAGGGCCGGATCACCTGACAGACTTCGTTGAGCATCCGCTGCTCGGGAATTCCTGAGAGGCCGTCGAGCCCGGATCCCCGGGCGAGCCTCAGAAGCACCGTCTCCGCCTGATCGTCAGCATGGTGACCCGCGAGCACGGTGGTCGCCCCGGCTGCTTCCGCCATCGACGCGAGCGCTTTCCAGCGTTCGTCTCGAGCATCCGCGGAGGAAGGTGGTGCACCGGCGCCGCCCACCGCGGACCAGTCGATCCGAACCTGCATGAAGGGCAGTCCGAGTAGACCCGCCAGTCCTTCCACGGCCGTGGCATCAGCCGCCGATTCCTTCCGCAAGGCATGATCAACGTGCGCGACGATGGGTCGGATCCGGATTGGGTCTCGCCGAGACGCAATCGCGGCGGCGACCGCGAGCAGCGCGCTCGAGTCGATCCCCCCACTCACCGCCACCAAGACTGGGCATGCATCACAAATGCCGTGATGCTGGAGTCTTCGATCGAGCAATCCCGCCAGAGGTGACCGAGAGGCCACCAGTTCGATTCTTGACCGAGCCGGAGCATCAAGCGGCGGCTTAATCACCGCTCCTTCACTCCATGGTCATCGGATCCGTGGTGAACCGGCCGAACTCGCGGATCAACGGAATCTGGAACCAGCGTGACTGTCACCTTCGCTCGCACGGCGTCCTCGGACTGAAGCGAGGTCGACCATTCCACTCGATCGAAACGAGCGAGGAACCGCGACAACTGGTCGAGGACCGAGGCGTCGGCGGAGGCATCTTGATCATCATTGCGGGCACGAAGCCCTGCAAGATCAGAGAACTGCAGACCCAGCCTCGCCGGACTCGCAACCCCCTGCATGCAGACCGGCTCCTCGAGCCCGCCTGCCTTTGATCTCTCAATCGCGTCGCCCACTCGTCGAACGATTCCGGGCGAACTCCCGACCAGCATCCATGCGCCCGTCATCGACGGGTGTTCCAGCTCGCTCGCTGCACCGTCGTCGATTCGGCGAATCGTCCAGTTCAGACTCGCGGCCAAGGAGGCGGGGTGTCCACCCATCGAGGATGCGAAATCCGGGCCGAATTCAAGATGACGGATTCCATCTCGGGCGATCTCGATGCCCCTCGGCGGCTTCGCAGACATCGCCCCATCCCGAACCGCGCCAGGTGGCGAGGAGAATCGAGCCTGCACTGCAAGCCCAGCCGTCCCCAACCATCCATGAATCGCCTGTTCACGGAGCATGGTGGAGACCATCTCCGATCCGGCGGCATCCCGACAAGGAATCGCGACGCAGACCGCTGGCACATCGATGAGGCCGATGGATGGAATCCTAATCGTCTCTCCATCGAGCACGAGCAGGCGACGGCTGGCCAGTACCTGTCGAACATCCGCGTTCGGGATCAACGCCGGAAGGTCTGCCGACATTTGAATCAGCGTGGGATCGAGCACGCCGATGCCCGACTCGAGCACGGCCAATGCCACCCGCCCTTCTAACGAAGGGATCAATCGAGCGGCGAACCGTCCTTGAGGTCGAATCGGAAGCGGACTCGATGCGTATCGCCCCGCGATCTCGAGGGTCGCGTCACCCGCTCCGCCCGGCGTCAGACTGATCCGCGTCTCACCACCGGTCGGTGCCGTATGCCGAAGCAGGACTTCGATGGGCGCTGAAGGCAGGTCCTCAACCTTGAACTCGTTGCGGCCGAGCCCAGGGCCGAAGTCATCGACCCGTGCTCGTTCCATCGCGTGATCGAGCCATGATGATCCGGCTGGTGCAAGCACCAGCCAAGGGCCGGCGATGACGAGATCGATCGACGAGTCGACGAATCGAAACCGTCCCTGACCGAGTGGCCGCGGGCCGAGACGTTGCAATCGTCGTTCGAGCGAATTCGGATCGTTCCAGCGAACCGCGTGGAGCCAGTTTCCGCCGCTTGAGTCGACGGCGTGGATGCACGCCGCATCGCGCTCGACCAGTTGCCTCGTGATCCCGGTCGCGTCGTCCCAATGCCGCACCATGTCGACGGTGCTCATGCTGATCGCATCGAGGATCACCTCCGACCAGCGATCCCGGTCCGGGGTTCCCGGGCGGATCCGAATGACCGCGACCGCATCGTTCGGTGCGAGGCCCGCGGCGGCGTGGGCGTCTTCCCCCCCGAAGCCGCGGGCGTCTGCAGTGGCACCGATCGCCCCGGCCATGCACATCACCAGGACGGCACCGAGGCCCTGCCGGAGCCTTCCGAGGTTCCGGCGGACAGCGGTGGCGGATGAAGGAAGAAGAAGGGTGATCACGGGTGAATTCGGGTGAGCAGGCGTGCCGTTCGATCCGAGGTCGGGCGACGGCGGGCGACATGACGAGCTGACGAGC
>JAPKCC010000019.1 GCA_028823105.1 Phycisphaerales bacterium
CCTAGAAATCACGAACGCCGCATCCATCATCATGGGTGCGGCGTTCTGCGTGTATCAAGCACCCCCACCTTGGGGTTCAGGATCGCCACCAAGACCGCAGAGCCGTCCTCGCATCGAGAAGGAAAGAAAAAACCGGCGGTCCCCATGTGGGGACCGCCGGCTGGTGGATTCCAATTGAGTCGGCTTCGATCAGCCGAGGAGCGAGAGCACGGCCTGCGGGCTCGAGTTGGCCAGGGCCAGCGACTGGATGGCAGCCTGCTGGAGGATCTGCCCGCGAGTGAGCGCCGCGGTCTCGGCCGCGAAGTCGGTGTCACGGATCTGGCTTTCGGCCGCCGCAGTGTTCTCAAGAGCAATACTGAGCGAGCTGATGGTCGAACCGACGGTGTTCTTCTGGAACGCGCCGAGTCGGCCACGGAGGCTGGAAACCTGCTTGATGGCGTCGTCGATCACCGACTGAGCCTTCGAGAGGTCGCCGTTCTGGACGTTGCTGATGCCACCCGACTTGATGTCGGAGAGGAATCCGCTGTTGCCCGAACCGAGGTTGCCGGTGGTGACGGTTTCAATACCGAGCGAAACCTTGCCCGCAAGATCCACGGTGGGAGCGAGGTTGAAGTTCGCACCACCGCCGGTGATGTCGAACGACGAGTTGCCCCCGTCAGTGTTCGCCGTTGCACCGATCGTGATCGAGACGTCGAATCCGGCGCTCGAGACGCGAGCGGTCAGGCCGCTCGTCGTGGCCTGAGTACCGTTGATGAGGACGGTGGCGTCGGAACCCCAGATCGAGCCGGTGTCTTCGGTACCCGCGAAGATGCCGGCACCGTCGAACGCTTCACCGATGAAGCCCGCGGAGGGGTTGCTGTCATCGGTGGTGCCGTCGTTGAGTTCCTTGACTCGAACGAACGACTCGGAACCGAATTCCTGGGCATCGACACGGACAAACGCGCCACTGAGGCTAGCCGTGACGCCGAGCTGGTCGGCAAACGAGTTGACCGCCGACTCAATGTCGCTGGCGGCCGTCTCATCGGCGAAGGTGAACTGCTGGCTGCCCTTGGTGCCGGTGATCTCGATCGTATATGAGGCGTACTGCGTGCCCGTGCCATCACCATTCGAGTCGCCGGCGTTGAAGACACCGCCCGAAGTCTGGATAGCGACCGCACCAGTGGTGGCCGCATCAACGACGGTCACATCGACCGACATGGCCGTACCGTCGTCAGCGAGCTTCGCTGCATTGATGGTGACATCGGTCAACTCGGACGAATTGACGTTCTCGGTCGAGTAATCAAAGTTGCCGTTGAGCAGCTTCTCGCCCTGGAACGCGGTGGCGTTGGCGATACGGTCGATGGTCTGCAGGATCGAATCGATCTGCAACTGATTCGCGGCCTTCTCCTCTGTGGAGACGCCAGCTTCGTTGGCGGTCGATGACACGAGCGACTGCAGTTCGATCAGAAGGTTCGAGACCTCCTGAAGGCCGCCTTCGGCGACGTTGATGACCTGCTCGGCACGCTCGGCGTTGTTGATCGCGGCGTTGATCGCGGCCTTCTCGCTGCGAAGATTCTCGCTGGCGATGAGGCCGGCCGGATCGTCCGCACCGCGGTTGATCCGAAGACCGGTGGAGAGCCGTTCAAGGCTCTTGTTGAGGTTCATGTTCTGCGAGCCGAGGCTTCGCTGAGCGACCATGCTGGAGATGTTGTGATTGATGCGACTCATGATGTGGTGTCCTCCGTGAACAGGTTCGAGCGAGCGTTGTCCCGTATTGCTCGAACCACCCGAGATTCGACCGGCCACAAAGCGTCCTTGGCTGATCCAGTGACGCCCCCCGCAACACGCGGGGGGACCAGTCATCGGGGCGGATCCTCCGCATCCGACTGTGTTGTATGCCCGGCGGCCTCCGGCCTCCGCTCTGTGCTGCCTCCGTCCGCAATGGAACGTGGCTGCCGGAATCTCATCGAACCGAATCGGGAGCGAATCCACAATCGGAAGACGAAGAGCGCGAAATTCGCTCTCTTTTTGGCGGGTCAGAGATCGCCGAAGCGCAATTTCATGACGAACACGTCCCGATCAACCCCGATTTTCGGTCTACATGCGGGTTTCGCGCAAGAAACGACCCCCTCCGAGGAGGGGGTCGTGATTGAAAATCTGTTCCTGTCGCGAGGCTGCGTTCTCCCTTACTGGAGAAGTGCGAGAACGTTCTGAGCCGAAGCATTCGCCGTGGCCAGCACCGAGGTACCGGCCTGAGTCAGAATCTGAGCCCTCGTGAGCTTGGCGGTCTCGGACGCGAAGTCGGTGTCGCGAATCTTCGATTCGGCCGCGGTGATGTTCTCCAGACCGATCTGGAGACTTCGCACGTTGGTCTGGAGCGTGTTCCGTTCGAACGCGCCGAGTCGTCCACGGAGAACCGAAACCTCCGTGATGGCACTCTCGAGGATGTCACTCGCCCCACTGAAGTTGCCGGAGAGCAACGAGTTGTCCTTCCCTGCGACGAGACTGTCGAGGAAGTAACGGACGCCTTCGATGGTCGAACCACCAATCCGGGTCGCGGCGATCGACTGCACTCCGACACCGATACTCTGGGTCGCGGAGATGTTTGGACCGAGTTGGAACTGAGCACCCCCACCGGTGATTGCGAAGTCACTCTGCGTCCCAGCCACCGCGGTCGCGAATGCCTGGGTCAGGTCCAGTTCCATGGTCAGTGCCGGGGTGTTCAAGGAGATGCTCTGACCGTCACCGACGGCCAGCACACCATTCACCACGGCCGTGACATCGAGGCCCTCATCCCGCGTCGAAGCGACTCCGCCCGCAGCATCAAGCGTGTTGAAGTCGCCGCCGCCCGCACCGAGCCTTGATACCGAGACAAACTCGCTGGAGCCGAAACTCGTGGAATTGAACACCAGGCCCGCGGTTTGATCGAGCGGATCCACCATAGTCGCGCTCACACCGGTCGTATCCTTGAGCGTGTTCACGGCTGCTGCGATGGCGGACATCGCGGTGCCGGACACGAAGGAGATTGACTGCACGCCCAGGTTGCCTGCGATCTCGACGGTCACGTCTTCCTGAATGGTCCCGGGATCGGCGGCCGCCGGGTTTCCGGAGAGGAAGAGCGAGGCGGTCTCGGCCGGTTCGACGATCTCGATGCCGACGCTGATGCTCGCGTTGGTCCCGAACTGGGCACCATTGACCTGAACGCCGGCGACATCCGCAGACTCCACACCGCTGGTCGTGTAGTCCAGATTGCCATTGAGCAACTGAAGGCCCGCGAAGCTGGCGGTATTGGAAATTCTGGTGATCGATCCGATGGCGGAGTCGATCTCGAGCTGATTCGCCTCGATCTCCTCATCGCTCACGCCGCCGGTATTGGCGGCCTGCACGACCAGACTCTTGATCGAGTTAAGAAGGTCCGCCACCTCGGCGAGGTAACCCTCTGTCGTGGCGATGACCGAGCTCGCTCGCTCCGAATTGTCGATCGCCTGATCGATGCCCTTCATCTCGGAGCGAAGTCGTTCCGAGACGATGAGCCCGGCGGGATCGTCGGCACCTCGGTTGATCCGAAGTCCCGTCGAGAGCCGCTGTAGACGGACCGCGAGGTTCTCATTGGTTCGCCCGAGATTGTTCTGGGCAATGAGAGAAGAAACGTTGGTATTGATCCGAGCCATGATGATCCTCCGTGAATTCGGCTTGAATCCCTCCGATCTCGACCCGGTACATGTCCATGTCCGTGGTCGATCCGGTCGTGCTTCAGGCGGTCACCCGCCGGATGTCGGTCCCCGCGACAAGTCGCGTAGCCGCAGGCGGAACGGTCCCGCCCTGCTTCACTCGCGGGAACGCCCCGGAGTGAAACATCTCCAAACCACCGCGGATCGCGGCAGCCTGTTCATTTTCCATTCGAATCGCCTCGTAGACCTCCTTGCGGTGGACCGAGACGCTCGAGGGAGCGGAAATGCCTATCCGCACCTTGTCCCCTCGTATATCGACGATCGTCAGTTCGACGTCGTCACCGATCATGATCGTTTCGTCACGCTGTCGAGAGAGCACCAACATGTACCGGCTCCTTCCTTGGATACCCGTCGTGTCCCACTCCGTGGAACCGGGTCTCGAACTCGTGGGGTCCGCCCCCAGGCCATTGCCTGGCGGCCTTACACTTTTGAATCACACCATCACGCGGAGATTGCTTCGGGGGCCTCTGCGACCCTGAGAAGTTCGTATCGCGTGCTCCACTTCTTGTCGGCGAGTACCAACTGCATGCCGGCACGACCGGTGACGTTCACCACCAGCGGCCCTTGCAGGTTGGCGCTCAGGACGTCTTCACGCTTGTTGACGACCACGAGAACCTGTGCGTCGCCGATCTCCGCCAATCCAAGGTCTTCCATCTGCTCGCGGCGGATGTTGGCCTTGTAGTCGGGAATCCAGAGTGCCGGGTCCGTCACCACGAACGCGAGGTCCGGAGTCTCGGTCGACTGCAGCCAGAAGAAAACCCCCTGCTCGTCCGGTTGCAGTAACACGAATTTCGTGTAGCTCGAAAAACCGAGCATGCCGGACGGGAAGTTGATCACACGGTTGTCGTCGATTTCGACGCTTCCAAAACGAGTGGTCTCAAGTTGCATGTCGAACGCTCCTGATCCACCGACCTCCATTCCTTGGTTCTCGCCGGATCCGTCCGGCGTGGACTTCCTGTCCTCGAACCCTCCCGATCGGTGGAGGAGAGTCCGGTTCGACGCCTTCGGGCGTCTGGTTCGTGTCGCTACCGGAGAAAGTCCAGCAGCGTGAGGCTCGTAATCTGGCCGGCGGTCGTGAGTCCGGCCTGCAACTGCTGTTGCAGTTGCGAAAATCGAATTGCGGCATCGGTAAAATCAAGATCCTGCAGGGTCGACTTCAGACTGAGGTCCTGGACCCGGAGGTCCGCTTCCCGGCTGACGGCGTCTTCAACCCGTCGAGCCCTGACGCCGACCTCGGCCCTTGCCTCGATCGTTCGAGCGATGTCCGCTTCCAGTCGTTGGGTTGCAAAGGCGATGCCAGACTCGTCATCCGCCATCAGGGCATCACGAAGTGCCTTGAGGTGCCCGAAGACCCCCTCCACGGCGACCATGGCGCGATCTTCGCCTGCAAGAGTTGCGCCGTCGCTTGATCCAAGAATTCCCAGGTCACCCGCCGCAGCGCTGCCGTTCTGGGCCGTCACCTGAAGATCGGCGGCGCCGACGGTGAGGTCGCTCAACTCGATGCCGTTTCCGTCCGCCGCCAGTCCCGCATCGAATTCACCTGGGACGGTGATCCCTGCTGCCTCGGCAGCGGCGGTGAGGGCGTCCAGAACGTCCTGAACGGTCTCCGCAGCAGTGAGATCCACATTGAAGGATCGACCGTCGTGTAGGCCAACTGAGAAGTCGACGTCCCCCGATGGATCGGGCGCTCCGGTGACCGGATCGACCGATCCGCTCACGATGCCCACACCTCGTCCGTCGTTGAAGTCATCGAGTCGGGTGCTTCCCGCGAAGCTCCGGATCCCGAGTTGCGTGGCGGTCACTCCGCCCGAAACCTCGGAGATCGCCAGAGACCCGCCGGACAGTTCGTTCTTGAAGGAGATGCGATCGCCTGACTCGCCAAGCTCGACCCGGACGCCAATATCGAGAAGTTCAACCTGATTCCGAAGATCCGCGATGGTGTTCACGCCGGAGAGATCCAGTTCTCGAATCTGGCCCCCGTTCTCCAGCCGGATGGTCCCCAGCGGAACGGTCACCCCGTCCAGTGCGGCCATGCCCGTGTTCCAAGTCAATCGTGGTTGAAGGTCTTCGCCGAGCGTCGGTGCCCCACCAATGAAGGTTCCCACCAGCCCGAGGTCGGCCGCCGCCGTGTTCGCGTCCGAGTCCTCGATGACAATCGACGTGCCTGCCGATCCCGTCACTTGGAAGCGATCTCCGGACGTCGGATCGATATCGATCGTGGCGCCAGGATCCAGAGTCTGAATGGCCGCTTCGAGCGTGCTGCGAACATCTTCGACGGTGATCGCTCCGCTCAGATCGACCTCGATCGGAACCGAGTCGACCGTGATGGAGATCGGCCCGGGACGGACCCCGAGCCCCCGCGCCCCTCCGAGATCCGACAACAGCGTCTCGGCGGATGCGTCCGGGTCGAGATCCCGATCGCCTTCAATCCGGGCGCTCAAGGCGCCGAATACCTTGTCGCCTGCGATGGTGACCGGCGTCGAGGAACCGAGACCGAGATCGGTGATCATTCCGTCCCCAGAACCGGCGTACTGGATTCCACCGAGGTTTCCGCTGAACGGTTGGGTTCCGACCGCCGAACCTGAAAACAGGAACATGCCACGATGCTCGCGATTTCCAAGTGATTGCAAGCCGTCGAGGATCGAATCGATCACCAGCGCCTGATTACGACGGGTCTCCGCATCGCTCCCGACCCCGATCTGCGACAAGCCGATGCCCTTGGCCTGAAGTAGCAGATCACTCATCTCGGCCATCGCGGAGTCGACGGAGCCGAGCAACGATGAAGCCTCGGAGAGATTCCGGACCCGTTGCTCGCGACGTTCCAGCAGATCATCGAGCACGCTGATGGTGCTTGCAAAGACGGGGTTCTCGCTCGGGCGGTTGACTTCGCGTCCGGAGGACAACTTGATCTGCAACTCGAGCAACTGGCTGTTGCTGCGATTGATCGAACTCAGCATCGTCTGCGAGGAAAGCATGTTGGGCACACGGCCGAATACGGATGAGATGCTACTCATGGAATCATTCTCCGCTTGCTCAGGCGATGCTGAGGAGGACCTGCATCGTTTCGTCGATGACCGAGATGAACCTTGCGGCGGCCTGGAACTGCCGTTGAAGAGTCATCAGATCGATGGCTTCCTCGTCGATGCTCACGCCGCTCACCGCCTGGTTCTGAGCTTCCAGACTCTCGCGGACCAGATGGCTTGATTCGAGTTTGTTCTGGGCTGCGCCGGTGCGAACCGCGAGGCTGTTGACCGAGGTCTGCCATTGCTCGCGCAGGCTCCGCCCGTTGAAGCCAGGGAGGGATGCGTTCTCAAGCTCGACGATCTGCAAGGCGATGGAGTTTCCGCCCGACGTGAAGTCGGCGGAGGTGGCCAGAAGCGACGGATCGTCGAGTAGGGCCTGATCCACGCGGATCTCGGCGGCGTTAGAACCCGTGAAGAAGCCGTTCACCCCCAGCGCGGCGAGGACTCCGGAGGAATCATCGGAGAACGCGATTTCATGACCGGCGTCGGCGGTGATTCGAAATTCGCCGGACGGCCCAATCGAGGCGGTCGCATCGGTCACGCCGAGTTCGACGTTGATGCGATCAACGAGATCCTGAAGGCTCATATTCTCCGGATCGATCGCGACCTGATAGGTGTCTCGCAATCCGGTCGAGGAGTCCACGACGTGCAACTGAAAGACGCCGTTGCGAACCTCCCACGGCACGCCGGAGGCGTCCGCATTGAGCGACTCGGTGGCGTCGATGCCGGTGACCGTACCAATCGCCTCGGTCCGGTGATGAAGCCCCTGACCCTGGGAATGGGCTGAGTTGACTTGAAACGCGAGTTGGGACGCGAACTCGTCGATCGTCTCCATCGCCGGAAGGATCGTTTCCTCCCGCTGCTGCTGGAGGGCGCCAATGGACCCGGATCGAATGTCCAGGGTCGAACCGTCCTCGCGCACCCGGATGGAGACCTCGCTGCCGTTCGCCCCGTTCTGAGTTCTCATCGTGAGACCGCGGCTCTCGCCGGCAAGCACCACAGGGATCGAACCAACGAGAATGTCGATGCTTCCGTTCTGCTGCTCGACCGTATCGACCTCGATGAAGTTGGACAATTCATCGATCAGCTGGTCGCGACGATCCCGAAGGCTGTTTGCACCGCCGCCCGAGCCTCCGGCCCCACCCTCGGCCATGGAGATCTGACTGTTCAACGCCGCGATCTCGTCAAGGAGACCATCCGCACGTTGCACGGAGACCGAGAGCGCCCGGTCCGCTTCTTCGCGTAGCGTTCCGTACTGGTCTCGAAGGAGGTTGAGGTGATCGGTGAGACTGACACCCTGCTGGACGACCACCGTCCGCACTGCGTTGTCGAGCGGGTTGTTTGCCAGTTCGCTGAAGGCGTTGAAGAACGCCGAGATCTTCGAAGAAAGATCGTTGTCGGTGAGTTCGTTCTGAATGCTCTCGATCGCGGACAGAAACCGCTCGTCGATCGTCGCTGAGTTCTGGTCACTGATCGCGTCCCGCAGTCGGGACTGCAACGCGGAATCGATGGCTCGATTGATCGACGCCAGTCCGACCCCGGTTCCCACGAACTGGTTTCGTCCGATTGGGCTTGACCGGCTCGGCGACAGTCCGGCGAGCTGCCGGTGATACCCGGGCGTCGCGGCGTTGGCCATGTTGTTGCCGGCAACGCTGATCGCGGCCTGACTGGACAACATCGCCGATCGGCCGATCTGGAGAGCTCCGTTCAGTCCCATGTCGAGCTCCTCATGTAGTCAGGTCAAGTCCGCTCGCGAGGGCTGTCCCATCGCGGAGTCGTCCTTGACGTCCATAGACCCCGGTTCCGGAGAGCGCCCCGGTGACGCTCTGCACGATGCCCGCCATGTGGCGAGCGAGTGACTCGGTGGCCGAACGCACCACCGAATTCTCCTTCTTGGCCTGATCCACCAGACTGCGAAGCTGCGCCGCCAACACCGCCAGCTTCGTACCGCGATCGCCATCAAGCGTGTCCACGATCCCGGAGATGGTGGACTCGGCGTCGAGCCCGAGAGAGGCTGCGAGTCGACGGCCTTCTTGCTCCCGTTGCAGATCGAGTCGATGCAGTCGATCGATGATCTTCTCCTCCACCGCCGCGATGTCCGGCACTCGAGCGAGATCCGCTCCTCGGATCGCGTCGCGTTTGCGGGCGATCGCCTCCAGGAAGCGGCGATAGCCCTCGACCTGAGTGGAGAGCGTCTCCTCGAGTTTCCGCAGGAGCACCGGCGTGGTGTCGATGGCGAGATCGCCGTCTTCGCCGGTTGGTCGGTCCGATGATGGAAGTCTTGATTGCTTCATGCGGTGAGCCCCGATTCGATTCGTGTGATCGGCTCCGGCGGCGTTCCGCCGGCCACCCGTTGAAGCAGACTGCGTTCCACGGCCTCGACCACGTCGAAGCGATGGGCATCCACCACCCGGTCGGCCATCGCTCGGTCAACGAGGTGACCGAAACGTTTCTCTCCAGCACCCGGGGCGAACATGCCGCCAGACTGTGCCGATTCCCGCGCCTCTCGAAGCAGTGGTTCAAGGAACGCGTCTGAGACGAGTCTTCGAGCGGCGACCGCCACCAGGCCCTTGTGGGTTCCGGACTCGGGAGCATCTGCATCTCCCCCGAGACGACGGACCATGGCCCGAAGGAAGGAAGCCTGGTCGTCATCCTTGGGCGCCACCTCTCCCGTTCGTTCGCTGGTCATTGAATGACCCGGAATCGGTCCCGCCCACTGCTGGCCGAGTCCCATCAGAGGATTCGTCGGGATGGCTTCGATGGCGCTCATCCGTTGAGATCCTCGTCGACGAAGCGACCATTGATGCGGCCCATCACGCACATCTGCTGTAGTACTGCGGCTTGATCCACGGTCGGCATCATCAATCGATCGAGCTGCTGCTTGAACGCCAGCAGCGATCGTCGAGGGGTTTCGGTCCCGCTGATCGCGATGAACCGCTCCGTATGGATCCTTGGATTCTGAATCGTCGGCTCGGATTCAGGCGAGACGGTCTGGATGGTCAGACCATTCACCGTGATTGCGGTATCCAAGAGTTCCGTGTTCGCGGAAATGGTGAGCGTGCCGCGGCTTCGAGACCAGCGGATCTCCGCCGGGGTCTCGATCTGGCCGAAGTCTAGATAGAAGGAGAGAACCTCCGCGGCGAGCGTGAGTGGCCCGTAATCGGAGTCGTCGGGAATGTTGATCAGGATCATCCCGTCGCCCTGCATCGAGGCGACCTCGGCATACCCGCGACCGGACAGGAATCCCTGCTCCGACATCTTGTCGTTGATGAGGTCGACGAGTTGCTTGGTGACCACCACCGTCCGGAAGGCTGGCTTGGTGATCTGCAGATTGAAGCTGGTTCGCTCGGTGTAGACCTCTCGAAGGCCTGTCGGCATACCCAGACTGCGAGCACCCTCGCGAATACGGCCATCAAGTGGTCTGTTCTCTGCATCGGGGACTTCGATCCAACCGCCGGCAAACGCCACCACCGGGAACGGGAGGGCCTTACCTTCTCGATCTCGATAGACGTCCGACTCCGACCGCTTCAGTGGCGTCGTCCAGAGCCGACCACCTTCGAGCGAGGTCGCACCTCCACCACCGCCGACGATCTGGCAGTCGAAACTCATCCCATCACTCCACATGTTGGGGAGTTTGGCGGTCACCATCACGAGGGCCACGCCTTCACCACGATTGATCGCCTCGATCGGTTCATTGCCGAGCCCGGCGGCGGAGAGCCGTTGAGCGTAGAGCGTGGCGGCGGCGAAATTGCCCTTGGAATCGCCGGTTCCAGAGAGGCCGGTGACCAATCCGACGCCGGAGATGTCCTGGGTTTGCGCGAAATCAGCAGTGAGCAGCGTTTGAAGCTGGCTCTGTGCCAAGGCCGGTTGAACCAACTGAATCCCAGCCAGCGCAGACAACGCGCCAACGAAGAGCGGAATGAGACTCGAAATGCGCAGATAGTGCGTCTTCATGCGGATCCTCCGTAATAGACGCTTTGCAGAGGCACACGGCGTGCCAGTTCCAGGCGAAGGCGGCGTCGGCACCTGCTAAAAATCGACGACGGCATCGCCATCCCCTACCCTTCGCCAGTGCCCAATCCGCCGCCGAATGCAGTCCTTCCGGTCCAAGACGCCCGATCCGTCCCGTTGATCTGGCTACTCGTGCCGTTGATCGCGGCGACCATGCTGGTCCTTGGCGCCCGCTCCGATGACACCGCCACGGGCCTGATCGCCATCGGAATCGTCGTCAAGGGGATCTGGGCGCCCGGGCTTTGGCTCCTCGCCGCGGCTGGCGTGGGCGCCGGACTGGCCTGGGCCATAGAACGTCCTTCGCGGGGATCGTCACCACGCACTGGTCTCCTGCGGACCTGGGCGCTGGGGGTCGCCGGCTTACTCGCCATCGATCTCATCCTCGGACTCACCGGCAGTCTCGCCGCCACGACGGCGATCCGGGTCCTCACAGGACTGCTGGCGGTGGCCGGACTCTGGTCCTTCCGACGAATCCGCCCGAAGGCGACCGGAATCTGCCTCGCGGCCGCCCTCCCAATCGGCACCCTCTTCCTCGCGGCGGCCAGTACCCCCGGATGGCTCTGGGGAACCGAGTTCGGCGGGTACGACGCGTTGTCCTATCACCTGCAACTTCCCCGGGAATGGTGGTTGGCGGGGGCGATCATCGAGACGCCGCATAACGCCTATGGCTACCTGCCGAACGGCGTCGAAGCAGCATTTTTCCATGTAATGACGATGATCGGCGACCCAGCCGCCGCGGCGGTGCCGTGCCAGTTGCTGGTGGCGTGCCTGGCCCTGCTCGCGGCGGGCGCCACCGGTGAACTCGCGGTGGCGATGCTCGGACGCGGTGCGGCGTCGAATGAACGACTTCTCACCAGACAACTCGGGTTCGTCGCCTTACTCGCCATTCCCTGGATGATCGTCGTGGGCTCACTGGCATACGACGAAACCGTCGTCCTGCTGCTCGCCACCACCGCCTTCACCGTGATTCTTGAACAAGGTCGGGGCGGAGCCGGAAGTTCGTTGACCACCCCGACAGCATCGAATCTTCAGGTGGGCGGCTGGCTGGGAATTTTGCTCGGTGGTGCGGTGCTTGCGAAGGCATCTTCCGGTCCACTCATCGTGGTCCCGGCGGCGATCGCGGCGGCCTTGTTGATTCCACGCCGGGCTTGGTTCCCGATCGCGCTCGCCACGATGGTCGCAGGCCTCGTGATCTGCGCCCCGTGGTTGATCCGGAACTTCACGTGGACGGGCAACCCGACGTTTCCCTTCGGAAGCTCGATCTTCGGCTCGGGAGATTGGTCCGCCGAACAGCTCCAGCAATTCGCCTCGGGACACCGCGGAAACGGGATAATCGCCGGTCTGCGCGCGATCGGAACGGAGTTCCTCTTCGAAGACTGGATCTCACCGACCGGCGGCGACCCGCAGCGGCCGCAATGGACGTGGCTTCCGCTGGCCGGACTCGCGGCGTTGTCCATGCTGACGATTCGGGGAAGAGCACGTGGCAACGCGTTGGCGATCCTCTGCTCGGTCGTCGCGACGATTCTCATCTGGGCGCTGTTCTCTCACGCCAAGGCTCGATTCCTCCTTCCCGCCGCCCCACTGCTCGCGGCGCCGGTCGCGATCATCGCCGCACGAACGCTCACCGATGCCCGTGCGACGATTCGAGCCATCACCGTGATACTGGTGTGGCTGGCCGCTGCGTCGCCGGCGATGGTCTATGCCTTGGAGCGAACCGGACTCCCCGCGGTCGGCGTGGGTCAGATGGCTCTCTTTGATGGCCGTCTGGAAGCAACCGCGTACGAAGAAGCCGGGGTCGCCGGACGAGTGGAGTTACTTCGGAACCCGAGCCCTGCGTTCATTCTGAACCACCGAATACCGAAGGACGCGCGGATTCTCCTTCTGGGCCGGAGCGATCCGTTTCACCTCGACTTCACCCCAACCTCGGAAGGTCTTCCGCGAATCAGCTACCAGACGGTCTGGACCCGCGGGCCCTTCGAAGAGGCCATCGCCGCTGGTGACCAGAACGCATCCCCGGAGACCCAGGTCGCTGCCGCGACCAAGCTCCTCAAGACAGCGGGATTCACCCACGTCTACATTCAGATGTCGATGCTCGATCGCTGGATGAAGGCGGGCTGGCTCGCGGCGGAACTCCATCCGCGGTTCATCGAAGCGTTTCGGCGTCAGCAGCCGATCGCTCGTCGTTTCGGCGATCAAGCGGTATTGATCGAACTCTGAAGCGCACCTCGACCGGGTCAGTCTTCCTCGAATCCGTCCGGGTCCCACGGCATCGGACGAATCTCGGGAAGGCCGAGGTGATTTCGTTCCAACCACGCGCCGAATCGAACTCCGCAATCCGGGCACGTGGTGAGATGCGGATCGATCTTCGCGTTACAGGCGTGACAATCTCCCAGATGATGCGCGACACAGGGCACCCGCCTTGCCACCGTCCAGAGTTGCCCGGTGGTCGGTCCTCTGAGAATCGTGTACCGGGTCACCCGACCTTCATCGATCATCGCCAGAAGCCGCTCGTAGGCGATGCCCGGCCGAAAGGGCTGGTTCTCATCCCGAACGAACCACGGTCCCATCTCGTTCTGGGTTGCCTGACGACTCAACGGCGAGAATTCCCCGGCGCACGCGGCACACGACGCGGCCGCGACCTGTGCTTTCCCGCAGTACGGGCAGATCACCACCTTTGCCTTCCCGGACCGAGGATTCACCGCAGGCTCGCTCATGACGAGAGCCTACGGGCAATGACGCCGCTTGACGAATGTCCCCCGAACATGGGACGCTCGACGGCATGACCGTTCCCCTCACCTTCCGCACGTCGCCCAACCCTCCCGCATCCCGTCGAGGGTTCCGTCCCGGAATCCTGATCGCCGGCTCCCTCCAGTTCGTGCTTCTGGGGTGTCAGACGTCGAGTGATGTCAGGGTGTCCCCCGGACCTGCGATGGCCCCCCCACCCCCAAGGCCGATCGCCATGGTCGACCGCGAACGGATCACCATCGCGGACGTCGAACCTGAATTGCTGGAGGCGATCGGCGGCCGGATCGTTCAGGAACACGTGCTCGATGTGACGCTGGCCCGGACCGCGGCCCGGGAGGGCATGGTCATCGATGCCGCCGATCTCAACCGGGAGCGTGCGATGCTCGTCGCCAATCTCGCGGAAGATCCCGATCGAGGGGAGCGACTGCTTGAGGAACTTCGGCGAAGCCAGGGACTCGGGCCGATCCGCTTCGAGGCGCTGTTGCGACGAACGGCACTGCTCCGCCGCCTGGTCGCGGAAGACGTCGAGATCACCGACACCGCGCGCCGCGGCGCTCATGATCTCCGGCATGGCCCGAGACGAACCACTCGGATCATCGCCGTCGGAGATCTTCGGACCGCTGCGGAAGCGCGGGCCCGGATCGCCGCCGGTACGCCGTTCGCGACGGTGGCGGTCGAATCCAGCCTCGATGCCAGTGCGGCCCGAGGCGGGTTGTTGGCCCCGGTCAGCAGGCTCGATCCTTCATGGCCCGCCGCATTTCGCAAGATCGTCTTCCAGGCCCTGTTCGGTGACCTCTCCGATCCCGTGCAGATCGATGGACGGGTTCTGCTCGTACAGGTGGAATCGGAGCAACCCGCCACGGGCGTGACCTTCGAAGCCGGACGGGAGATCGCCGAAGCCGATGCCAGACTCGCCGTCGAACGCCTGCTGATGGACCGCCTCGCTCGAAGGCTCATGCCAAAGGGACGGGTCGAAGCGTTGGACCCATCGCTTCGCTGGAGCCTCTCTCCCATCGAGTGATCGTGATGAGGGAGTGGCGTCACGTCTTGAGATAGGCGAGACGGCCGAACGCGATCGGAAGCAGAAGAACCACCGGAAGGAATGCCCCGACGCCCGGGGGGATTCCCGTGAGCGCGATGGAGGTGGCGGCAAGGGTTCCGATGAGCACGGGAATCGCCAGCGACGAGGCCTTCACGCACTGCAGAAGCATGTTCGCGGATGCCGTTCGGATAAGGAAGAAGGGCGTCACGATGGCCATCACCAGTAGGTTGACCAGCGCCCCGCTGAATCGTCCGAAGATCACGCGATCGATTCCGCCATCGGTTGACGCGCCTTCATCACGCATCGCTCGGAGTTGAGAGATCGAGAGCATCTGCGCGAAGTTCGCGCTTCGACGAGCAAGAAGCTTCCTCGGCGAAAGATCCGTCTCCCAGCGATCGATCTTCTCCCGCAGCGCCATTCGGCCTTCGTTGGCAGCGGCGGTTCCAAGGATCTCTGCGTTCTCAAGTTCCCACGCCTGGATCTCCGGATTCCAGACCGCCGACGGCGAGGTGATCCGCTCCTCGGCGACACCGGTCGCACCTCGTTTCAACACCAGGAGCGTGGTCGCGGTACCCGCATTCGGATCGACGGACTTGGCGTACATCAGATCGCCAGCGGCATCTCGGGCCAGCGACACCTCGAAGGTCTCGACGCCGGGTTGGAGGATTCGATCGTGGAATCGCGCGAGACGAGTCGCGAGCCGGGGCAGGATCAGTTCCTGATCGGCGAGTTGGAGAAGCACCAGTAGGGCCTGCCCGGCCATGATCACCGCAACCACTCGATGCAACGGAATTCCCGCCGCCATGATCGCCACCAGTTCCCGGCTCCGGTGCATCTGCACGATCGTGAAACCCGCCGCCGCGACGCCGACGAGGCCGACCATGAACGCGTAGAACTGAAAGATCCGCGGCCCGTGAAAGTCGAGCACGCCTTCGATGAAGACCAAGGGATACCACCGACTGTCTCGTTCGGCGACCATCTCCGCGGCCCTCAGAAATTCATCGAACTGAACGACCACGTCGATCGAGATGGCGAAGATGAACAACAGCCCGAAGAGCAGCACGAAGTTGCCGAGGAATCGAGCCATGATGTGTCGGTCGAGAAGGATCATGGTCGTCGTTTCAGTTTTTTTGCAGTCGCCACCAGGCGATGATGCAGGAACCACCGAGGATTAGATTCCCCGACCAGATGAGCAGATACCCGGCCGGCGTGGGTCCGTGACGCAGGGATTGCTCGCCGCCGGAGATCAGAACGATGTCCAGAATCGCGGGCACGAATGCGATGGCATAGACCCTCAAGGGTGGTGATTCCCGGAGTCTGATCGCGAGCATGGCGCCAAGGAGAAGCAGCAACGGTCCGGTACAGGCCTGTGCCAACCGCTGCTGCATCCGTCCGTCGATGTCCCAGAGCAATCCTTGTACCGCGGTGTCGAAACGCTCGATGGCGAGCACGAGCTGCTTGCTGAGGGCTGGGAATGGGGTCCCGGTCGAATCGATCGCTCGCGCCATCGACACGATCTCGGTCGGCCCTACGTCCGGCCCCGGTGCATCGATGGAAGCCAGAAGCGTGAGACTGCGGATTTCCGCTGGCCAACGGCGGTCGAATCCCGAAGTCCCGTCGATCGGCGACGTTTCGGACAACTCGACATCGAAGACCATTCCGCCGTCTCGCCAGTCCTCGGTCATCACGAGCGATGACGCGCGAGCCTGGCGACGAGTCAAGGCATCATCGCCCGTCTCGATCACCGGCGCTTGAAGCACGAACGTTCCACCCTGCTGGCTCACACTCTCCGCGGAGATGATCCGCCACCTGACGTTTCTGCCGACATCGTCGAATTCGACCTGCCGCCCAGCTTCAAGTTCCTCCGCGAGATATTGCAGTGACGCTTCCCTCACCAGCAGCTTTCGGATTCTCTCGACGTTCGGCTGGAACGGCGGATACTCCGCTGGTGCGGCCTGGACTTCGAACATCTCGGGCAACGTCAGCATCTTCACGCCCAACTTGAATCCCCGGCCGATTTCGATCGCCCGCGGCTCGGCGGTCGGAACCCGCACCAGGGAACCATCTCCCGATCGGAACACCGTGGCGTCGCCGAGCACAAGCTTCAGAATCGACCGTCCTTCCAATCGATAGAGGTCCATGGTCGCATACTCGGCGGTGAACTCCGTCTCCGGTTGCCCTCGCTCGTCCACTTGCAGCGCCGCGACACCAACCAGAACGAGCCTCGCATCGGCTTCCGTATCTTCGGGCGTGTCCTGCACCAACACTTCGTCGGCGTAGATCCTGGTATCACCGAGCGTGAAGGCCTCACCACGCTCGACCGATGATGCCAGCAGTCGCGTCACGTCATGCGCGAGCAATGCTTCCATCCGGGACCAGAACACGGGAACGAGGAACTCGACCAGTGCGAGCATGACGAGCAACAGCACCGCCGCCAGCATGAAGATCGGCCGGAAGATTCGTCGTGGCGAGAGCCCGCACGAGTTCATCGCGACGATCTCGTTGTCGCCCGCCAGACGATGCATGACCAGCGTGGCCCCAAAACCGGCCGCGAACGGCAACGCGTACTCCATCATCGGAACCATCGCGAACATCACGTACTTGAGGATGTCCGCGCCACCGAGCAGATTCCGAGACAGCGGCTTGATCGCCGTGCCGAATGCGATCACCGCCACGAGGACGGCGGCGGTGAGCAGGATCGTCTTGAGAAGTTCTCCCGCCATATAGCGGGTGAGCAGTCCAGGCATCCCCCCATGGTCGCCAACCGACGGCCAACTGGCAAGCCATCCCGGGAGGCTGGCCCCACTTCCGGACGTTGGATGATCCGAACTATGTCGAATGCGCGTGTCAAGGAGTACCGAGAACACGTTACCCCTCGTCGATCGGCCGCCGACCACCGCGAACCACGGGCAACCATCCGATACGAGGAATGACCGGAATCGTCCTCAACGTCCCCGGTCCAAGGAGGAGAAAATGAGCGGACCTCATCCCCGGGTCGCCCAGCGTGGCCTGACCCTCGTTGAATCGGTGATCGCCTCCGCAATCCTCGCAGTGGCGATCACGGCGGTGTTCTCGGCCGTGGCCTCGGGCCGGGCCCACGCCGATCTGGCCGCCGAGGACCTTGCCTCGACGGTGGCCGCTGAAGATCTTCTCGCCCGAATTCTCCAGAACGACCCCGAGACCCTGATCGAATGGGACGGCTATGTCGAATCACCTTCGAAATTGGTCGACGGCCAGGGATCGCTCCTGGGGTCGGCGGTACAGCGAGTCGGCCGACGGGTCCGAGTCGAATCGACCGCTCAATCCCTGCACGGCAGCGAACCGGTTTCCGGCTGGCTGGTCACGGTAGAGATGACGAACGGCAACGATCGGCTCATTCACGCAATCTCCCGGTGGATCTCAGCTCCGGAGGAGGACCAATGAGCCGACGTGGCTTCACAATGATCGAACTCCTCCTGTCGCTGGCGATCACCGCGGTCGTCGCGGCCGGAGTCGCCGCCATGCTGGGTGGTCTCGCCACCGGAATCGCATTAGGAAGTGACGCGCGAACCGGCCTTTTGGCGACTGCCGCCACGCACGGTCGACTGGTCGAGGAACTGGCGGGTACCGAATGCGTCCTTGCGGTCAGTGACGGCGATGCCGTCCTCTGGAAGGGCGACGTGACCCCGAGCGGCCTGATCGAACCGAGCGAACTTCAGTGGATCACCTTCGATGCGGAGTTCGGCGAACTACGGCGATCCTCGATCCGATTCCCGGACGACTGGTCCACAATTGATCAACTCGCCTTCGATCGACCCATCACTCGTGCGAGCCAGTTGTCGGCGGAGTGGAACCGGGCGGAATCGAGGGGCATCCTTGAACATGAGACCCTCGCGGACGGTCTGCTCATCGCTCACTCGAGTACCCCGGCCCCATTCACCACCGCGTCGGAATTCCGAATCGACCTCACCTTCGACCTTGCCACCGGCCCCGTCGAAGCCACGACGGTGATCATCTGCCACGGTGATCAACCCTCGGAGTGGACCCCATGAACATGCATGTTGCGAAGCGACGCCGGCGCGGAGCGGCCCTAATTCTGGTGCTCATCGCGCTCGCCATCGGCCTTCTGATGGTCGCGACGTTCCTCGATGGCCGACGGGAGTCCGTTCCGGTCGCCGATCGCATCTCTGCGGCCTCGATGGCGAGGCGCACTGCGGAGAGCGGACTTGATCTGGCCGTGGCATCCCTTGTCCGATCAGAGGACTGGCGAGCCGCCCTGGCAAACGGCGAATTCGACGGCTCCTTCGAGATCGCCGACGGTACTTGCAAGGTTCGAATCGCCGATGCGGACACGAATCAGGCGCCGGAGGATTCAACGCTGCGCCTTCTGGTCGCCTGCACCGCCGACATCGATGGCCTCTCCATGATTGCGGAGCAGATGATCGTGGTCGCGCCAGCCGAGCAGCCCCTAGACGTCGCCTTCGGTGAGACGGCCTTGATCGCCGCGCATCGAGTGAGAATCCGAAACGACGCCGCACTCCTTTCTTGGGCGCCTCGAGCGCTGAATACGGGCTTCAATGCCCCCCTCGTGGTGGGCACGCTGGACGGAGACGTCAGCGGCTTCGAACTCGGTGATGCCGCGGTCACTTCCGGTCTTGAGATCCTGGTCGCGGACGCTCGACGGTTCGGATCCGAGGCCACCCTCCCAGGAGCGCGGGTGCTCCCCGGATCGCTCCCGAAACTGAACGCCCCGAGGATTCCACAGGTCAGGAACGGCCGTATCGAATCCGATCTAGAAATCGATTCGGCGCCGCTCGAGGACATCGACGCCGAGTCGCTTCGGATCGGATCGAACGCCAGAATCACCATCGACGAAGATCGAATTCTGCACAGTCGCGGTGATTTTCGAATCGAACCCGGCGCGAGAATCGAGGTCACTCGTGGAACACTGGTGATCGACGGAGACGGCTATGTGACGATCCATCGCGCCTCGATCACCGCGGCACCGGGGGCGCAGGTACTCATCCGCGGTGGAAAGAGCCTCCGGATCACGGACTCGACGATCGGCCCCGAGGGCGCCACCGAAGAAGCGCTTTCCATCGACGGGATGCTCCCGACCGAGACCGACACGACCGCGGCGCTCATGACCGCCGACCGTGACGCGACCATCATGATCGACGGAGATTCCATGGTCACCGGCGTGTTCATCGCCCCCGAGGCGGAAGTCTGGGTCATGGGCGATGCCCTGATCCACGGGCGGATCATGGCCGCGAGAATCGACCTTGGAGATCGGTGCATCGTCTTCGCCATGCCAGACGACGGCCGGGTGGTCGGCCTGACCTCTCAGTTCGGACCCCACCGCACCGCCGATGGCGAACTCGTCCCATTGGTCCGCCACCCCGGCCGACTCTCTCCCAATATTGTTCTCCGAATCGCCAACGAACTCGGCGTTTCAGCCATCGCACTCGACGAAGCCACGGCTCCTCTGGAGGCCGACGACGACTCGGGACGGCGGAGGTGGAATCATCCACGGCGGCTACGAAACCATCGGCGATGGCGACTGACTCGAGGAGGTGACTGATGGATCGACGTGGTGTGACGATGATTGAGATGATCGCGGTGATCACGGTACTGCTGGGCATCACCGGTATCGCGGTCCCACTGCTCGGCAATGATGCCGGATCGAAGCTTGGCGCCGCCGCCATGATGCTGCGAGACGACCTCGAACAAGTGCGATATCGAACCCTCGCCGATCCATCGAATCCGCTCGCACTGATCATCGACGAGCAAGGTCAGGGTTGGCGGATCACCCCGCTGGATAAGACGGCGGAACCCATCCAACGACATGACGGCGAGGCCTGGAAGATCACCTTCGGCGAAGGTCGTGCGACTGGATTCGAGAACGTTCGAATCGAATCCGACGCAGACACCATCTGGTTCGACGCCCGCGGTGTCCTCGGCATGGACGAGAAACCGCTTCTGCGACTCTCCCTCGACGGTGGAAGCAGAACATTCAACATCGGCCTGGTCACGGGGCTGGTCAAGATTACTTCCCCGTGAACGAGCGGCGAAGACCCGTCCGCGAGCGCCGTTGGATCACGATCAACACCCCGGGGAACGACGCGGTTGATTCCTCTCCACGCCGAGGAGCAGCTGACGCAGATCAAGGAACGTGATGGTGCCGTCTCCGTCCGCATCATGCGGATCGAAGCGATGTCGACTGGGTTCGCCCAGCCGGGCCAACACGTCAAAAGCCAGATCGCGCGTGGATCGTTCGGTCGTGAACCTCGTCTGTACGCGTTCTCTCTTGTCTCGGGGACCGTCGTGGGTCATTCCCTCGCGGTTCGCGCCGTCTGACAGTTCACCGACCGGTGAAATCCGAGTCGGCCATGGCCGCGTTGGGGTCTCGACCGCGATTCGTCGCAGCACGAGGGCCGAGACAAGTTCATGATTTTCATCCCCGAGGAGGAACCGGGTGGGAGGAACCGCGTGCACGATCGACAATGAGATCTCGGCCGGTTCGGATCCGACACTTCCTGCCGCAACGACAGTGAACGTCATCGAACCTTCACGACGTTGCAGTTTGACGTCGATGGTGTCGCCTCGATTCAGCCGAATCCCGTGAATCTCACCAAGATCCCATTGCTGGTCGCCCACGAGTGAATCGATAAAAATCGACCCGCTGGTGACCCTCCATCGAGCGCGAACGAAACGTCCGGGACCGAATTCGAAGGCACATAGCGGCATGAAGTGGACCCTGCTACCCAGGGAGTAGTCAATCCCTTCGGGGGGAATCTGCATCTGGACATTGACCTTCCACGCATCACCTCGAATCGCAAGCGGTTGGGAGACGCGAGTCGGGGGAACCACACCACCAGCCGTCGGGCCGCGAGGCCAGTTCGGCATCCCACCGGCCTCGGTGAGGCTTCGAAACATCAGGAGAAAATCGACCGTCGAATATCCATCGCCGGCCGGATTCCAGATGGTGACGCTGCAGGTGGCGGGTGTATCCGTCGTCGCGGTCCAGATGTCGAAGTAACTCCATTCCCGCGTGGCGACCACCGAGTGTGTCCGATCGCTTGTGAGGCCACCACGATCGACTCGGTTCCAGAGTCGCAACTTAGAACTCTGGAGATTGCAGACCCGCATATGAACCGCGGTCGAAAAAGCCCCTCTTCCTGGCTTGAATTCACGGGGGTCTTCGAGAATCGAGGAGAGCAATTTGTTCGAACTGTTCCGGGATGGCGTCCCGCTCACTCGATAGACCACCGAGTCCGGAGCCAGCTCCGCCCCGAGAGCGAACGGTAGCTCGTCGCGTTCGAGCCGGGTCACGGTGATTCCACCGGCAGGAGTGATCAACATCGGAGGTCGATGTCGTCCGAGATCATCGCGGAGCAGATCGACGCAGCCGGGGCGGACGAGCAGTCCGGCTTGAACCTGATCCTCCGAGGGAATCGAGGCTGCGAAGATTCCTTGAACGCCGATGTTGTTGAAGCGATGCACCCGGAGCCCGCCTTCGACGAGGAACGGAACGCCAGCTTTCTCCATGTCCTCCGGGAGTCTTGCCACCGTCGCGAAGGAATCCCCGTCAAGACTGAGAAGTACCCGTGTGTACTTGTCATGGCCCCAAGGGTCGAGTATCTGCCGCGCGACGATCGGGCCTTCGGTCTCCGGCGTCGTTCGTTGAAGCCAGCTGACGGTGTTGCCGGAAAGACCGTCGGTTAACACGGCAGGTTGCACGCCGATCAATCCCTCGAAGACCGGAGGGGAATCGGACTCGGCCGGCACGTCCAATCCGAGGATTGCTCCCGCAACATTGTCGCCACCGCAGAGCAGTCGATTCGGATCATTGGAGGGACAGCAACTCCAGAACTGATTGCAGGTCACTTGCGTGACGCCGTCATCGAGTACTCCCTGCCATCGTGGAGTAACCGTCCAGTTCGAGAGATCGGCGTAGCTCGCCCAATCCGCGCACTTCAGAAGCGCCACACGGCTCTTCGTGCCATCTCCAATCGCGAGGACCACGCCGTTGGGCGTCCAGCCTGCGACATGAAAATGCTCGCCTTCGTTCTGCCAACTGGAGTGGATCTCGACCAGTGGATCGATCGTCCACGCAGCGCCGACATTGGCCCGTCGAGCCCTGAAGATCCCACATTGACCGCCGGTGGCTTGTTGATCGCTATGGTTCATGTAGTCGACAAGGGGAACGAACACCTCCTTGAAGTCCACGCTCCGTTCGGTCGGATAGTAGGAGGACATGCTGCTCATGTATCCGCGATTGAAGAGAGGTGCCTCAGGATCGTCCGGATCTGGCATGTCCTGCCGATCGGTCCATTCCCAGTCGCCATCGGCAGTCTCCTGAAACGCTGCGATCGTGACACCGCGAATAACCCATTCGGATGCGCCGCTTCCGTCATCGAGTTTTTCCAGCACGCTGCGCTGAAGCAGGAAGAGCATGCAGCCTGGGAGCATTGTGCCACTCACGATCCGATAGGAGTGGTCCGCCCGCTCGAAGCTGGTGCCTGCGAACGTATCATTGATTTCCCCGTCTTTCCCTTCTCGTCGCATCACAATGCGACGATCCGAAGACCGGCTGGTGTCCGCGGAATTCCAGATGAAGAGCTCAAGTCTCGCTCGATCAAAAATGGCGATTCGAGGTTGCGTGCCATCTCGGGATCGTCCGCTTAGCACCATGCCCGCGGTGAGCAGACCGACATCATCAGGAATTCGCCATGGTCCGGCATTCAGCCCGTTCCTTGACCGATCGAAGAGTCCGTCGCCCACGGGAACCTCAATCCCCCGCTCAGAATCCCAGATAGGAACACCATGGTCGATCGAAATCGGCGGCAACGTGGACTGAATCTCCCCGTCGAACACGATCTCTCGGCGCACCACATCGTCTTCCGCGACTGCGACGGTCGCGACAAGGGCCACAAAGATGCGAGCCATGACCCGAATCGGATCATTGCAATGATCGAACATGCCGGATTCCCTTTCTTCCCTCTGATCATGGGCCCGTTCTCACCCCCGGGCAACATTCTGAGGCGAAAGAACACAAGGAAACTGGAATTGCACCGAACGGTCCGAGAACCTTTCATCGCTTCATACCCAACCCTGTATGCAAATGCGGGAATCACCGAATTCAATCAGTGATTCCCGCGTCGATCCACGGAGGGCATCAATCTGATGGGTTTCAGATCAGCTGGCGGGAACCGCCTTGGCGCCATCGCAGGACCCGGGTGGATTCACATCGGCATTCCGCCAGGCCCGCTGGCCAGCTTCAACGAAGTCCATATTCCTTGAGTTTACGGTAGAGCGTCCGCTCCCCGATGCCCAGCAGATTCGCCGTCTGTTCGCGATTCCCCGCCGTGAGCGCGAGGGTCTGCCGAATCGCCTCCTTCTCAAGTCGATCCAGACCGACACCCGCAAGCGAACCGATGCTCGTGGCATCATCGTCGCCATCCTTGGTTCGAATCTCCTCCGGGACGTCCCGGACCTCGATCCGGTTCTCGTCGCAGGCGATGACCATCCGATGCACGGCGTTGAAGAGTTCTCGCACGTTTCCAGGCCAGCCGTAGCTCACCATCCGCAACATCGCCGGCTCGCTCACCACTGGAATTGGACGTTCCATCTCGGCGGCGAATCGCCCCGCGGCATGGTTGACCAGCAGGGGAATATCGTCGCGACGGGCACGAAGAGGAGGAATATTGATCTCCACGCCTCGAATCCGGAAGTAGAGATCCTCCCGGAAATTCCGGTCCGTGGACATCTCCTTGAGATCCCGATTCGTCGCACTGACGAAGCGGACATCCGCCTTGCGGGCGTCATTGGACCCCAGCCGGATCACCTCGCCGCTCTCCAAGACTCGGAGAAGTTTCGGCTGCATCGGGAGCGGCATGTCTCCGATCTCGTCGAGGAAGAGGGTTCCTCCATCGGCATACTCGAATACGCCTTCTCGATCCCGGTCGGCACCAGTGTAGGCGCCGCGCACGTGGCCGAAGAGCTGGTCTTCGAGCAGGCTCTCGCTCTGTCCTGCGGTGTTGAATGTCGCGTACCGCTTCTTGGCCCGCTTACTCAATTTATGGATCGCGGCGGCCACGAGTTCCTTGCCCGTACCACTCTCCCCGGTGACGAGTACCGGAATCGTGCTCGGCGCGACCTTGCGGATCGAGTCGACGACCTGCCGAATACCCGCCGAGTCGCCGATGATCCCTTCGAATCCGTAGGCCGCATCCAACTGGCCCTCCAGTCGGACCGTCCGGTGTCGGAGCAGCACGGTTTCCGCCGCCCGATAGACCAAATTGCGAAAGACCACGAGATCCAACGGCTTCTCGATGAAGTCGTAGGCGCCGCCTTTCAGTGCCGCCTTCGCGGTTGGCACGTCCCCGTGGGCGGTCACCAGGATGGTCTCGGCGTCCGGTTGATGCTCTTGGACGAGTGCTAGGACCTCCAGACCGGCGGTCTCGTGTTCCATGACGAGGTCCGTCACCACCACGTCGAAGGCCCCGTGGAGAAGCTCGTCCCGAGCCGCTTCGAGGCCGTTGACGATGGTGCACACATGACCGGGTCGACGAAGCGACTCGGCCATCACCTCGGTGTGTTCGATCTCGTCATCGACGAGCAGGACCTGGGCTCGAAGCCCGCCGCTGGATTCTGAGTCGCGTGTCCGCATGGATAGGATTGTAGAAGGACTCGGCCTCGGACCGGAGCACGACTTTCATTCCGGTGGTTACCGGCTGGGACAACGGACCCCTTCTCGCCGATAGACTCATGACAATGCCCTCCTCACCGACGCCTTCCAACGCACCCCAGCCGACGACCACGGCCGCCCAGGATCCGACCTTCCACGGTCGCCGCGTCCATTTCATCGGCATCGGCGGCTCCGGAATGAGCGGGCTGGCCCGTCTGGTGGCCGATCGCGGCGGAATCTGCACCGGCACGGACGCCTCAGAGAATCCGGCGGTGGAATCGCTCCGGACCGCGGGCATCCAGATCACGACCGGAGACGCCGCCGTCGCCCTCCCCGAGGATTGCGAACTCGTGGTCGCGAGCGCCGCCATCCCCCCCGAGCACCTCTCCAGAGTGGCCGCGGCGGATCGCGGACTCGAGATCCTGAGTTACGCCGAAGCCGTCGGCCGAGCAATGATCGGCCGGACCGCGGTCTCGATCGCCGGAACCCACGGCAAGAGCACGACCACGTCGATGCTCGCCCACGTCCTGATCCGCTGTGGGCTCGACCCAAGTTTCATCGCCGGTGCCAACTGCCCTCAGATCGGCGGCGGTTCACGGGTCGGCGCGGACCGTCTGCCCAATCTTCCTGACTCCACCAATGCCGGTGATCGACCCGGGATCTTCGTGGCCGAAGCCTGCGAGTTCAATCGGTCCTTCCACCACCACCGCCCGACGATGGCCTTGATCAACAACGTGGAAGAAGACCATCTCGACTTCTACGAGTCGATCGACGAGATCGTGAAGAGCTTTCACGACTTTGCCCGCCTCCTTCCCGCGGCCGATCTCGGTGGCAGACTTCTGATCGCACACGAGGGTGGTCATCGACGCGAAATCTCTGCGGGACTGTCGTGCAGCGTTCAAACGTTCGGTTTCTCACCGGCGGCCGACTTTCAGGTCTTCTTCGACGCGGCCGCTAGCCGGATCGGAATCCTCGACAGCGGAGCCTTCGTCGCCGAATGGAACTCCAAACTCGCCGGCCATCACAACGCCTTGAATGCCGCCGCCGCGGGCATCCTCGCGTACTGGCTCGGCGCGGGCTGGGATGAAATCGCCGCCGCCCTCGCGGACTTCGAGGGCGTCGATCGCCGAATGCAGTTCCTGGGGACGATGCCGACCTCCGACGGCGGGAAGGCGAGCGTCTTCGACGACTACGGTCACCATCCCAGCGAGTGCGAAGCGACCTTGCGTGCGCTACGCAATTCACAACGCCCACAACGGCTCATCTGCGTCTTCCAGCCACACCAACACAGTCGAACCCGCTTCCTTCTCGAGCAGTTTGCCCATGGCTTCTCGCAGGCTGACTTGGTCCTCGTGCCGAGGATTCACTTCGTCCGAGACAGCGAGGAGGAGCGACGTCTGATCTCTGCCGGCGATCTCGTCGAACGACTTCGAGACCACGGAACCTCCGCGATGCACGTACACCCCTTCGGGGCGATCGTCGAACATCTGGAGGCGATCGGCCGGGACGGGGATCTCATCGTGGTGATGGGCGCCGGCCCCGTCTGGCAGATCGGGCGTGGGATCGTGGACCGGGCCGCGCACGGCGGCGACTCGACGTGATTCGGACCTCACGAAGCCTCTTCGGCGACCTCGACGTTCAGGTCGAGGCGGATGCACCGATCGGTGTCTCGAGCTGGTTCTGCACTGGTGGAACCGCCGACTTCCTGATTCGACCGAATACCATCGACGCGCTCGCCGAGTTAATCCGCCGGTGCCGACAGGTCGATACACCGCTCCGAATCATGGGCGAAGGCGCCAATCTCCTCGTGGACGACGACGGCGTCCCCGGCATCGTCGTGCGGCTCGACCAGGAGCCCTTCAAGGCGATCGAAACCAATGTGGACGGCAACCTCGAACTCGTCCGCGTCGGCGCTGGCGCCGATCTCTCACGGACGTTGATGACGCTCTCGAGAACCGGACTCGCCGGACTCGAGCCATTGATGGGCGTACCAGCATCGATCGGCGGGGCGATTCGGATGAATGCCGGAGGTGCCTTCGGAGAAATCGGTGACGCCGTGCATGCGGTGGCCTGCCTTGATGCCCAAGGAGAGCTGCAGGTTTACCCCGCTGATGAGCTCCGGTTCGAGTACCGCCGCACCAACATCGTCGATCCAGTCGTGCTCTGGGCGGCGTTCAAGGTCGAGCCGACCGACCCCATGGCGCTTCGAACGCGGATCAAGGAGATCGCGGCCTACAAGAAGCGAACGCAGCCATTGGCCGAGAAATCCGCGGGATGCATGTTCCGAAACCCCAATGATCCTTCGAGTGGTGAACGGGTCTCGGCGGGCAAGCTCATTGACCAGACCGGGCTCAAGGGGCATCGGCTCCGCTCCGCGGAAGTCTCCCCGCGGCACGCGAACTTCATCACGGTGGACCGCGGCGGCAAGGCCCGGGACGCGATCGAACTTGGTGACCTCGTGCGTCGTCGCGTCTTCGATGCCTGCGGCATCGATCTCCAACGAGAGGTCGTCGTCTGGGGCCGGGACGGGTCCGACCCTCCGGCTTGACCGAAAGGACGTCGCGTCATGCGACCATCCCACCATGCCTGAAACCCGACGCATCACGGTCCTGATGGGTGGTCCGGACGCCGAACGACCGGTCAGTCTCCAGTCCGGAGAGCAGGTCGCGACTGCACTCCGGCGGATCCCCGGATTCGTGGTCATCGATCATGTCGTCGACCGCCCGGACACCAACTCTCTTGCCACGCTGCTCGCAGAAGATCGTGCCGACGTGGTGTACCCGGTGCTCCATGGAAGCTGGGGAGAAGGTGGCGAGCTCCAATCGTCTCTGGACGAAATCGGCATTCCCTATGTCGGAAGCGGATCTGAAGCATCCGCCCTCGCGATGGACAAGATGGCGACGAAGTCGAAAGCAGATGACATCGGCGTTCGAACGCCGGCCGCGTGCGTGGTTCCACGGAGCGGCACCATTGATCTCCAACCCCCCTTCGTCCTCAAGCCCATCGACGAGGGTTCCAGCGTCGGGGTTCGGATGGTGGCCGACCTGGCCGACCTTCCCCCGATTCTGAAGGAACTTCGATCGTCGCACGCCCGGGTGATGGCCGAGGCATTCGTGTCGGGACGAGAGCTCACGGTGACCGTTCTGGGCGCGGACACGCTGCCCCCCGTGGAGATCGAGGTCAGCAGCGGGTTCTACGACTATGACGCGAAGTACCTCCGCAACGACACCCGGTACACCGTCTCACCACTGCTCCCGGATGGGATCGAGGCGCGAATGGCCGCTGATTCTCTGAGCATCTTCGATGCCCTGGGTTGCCGGGACGTTGCTCGGGTGGACTGGCTCCTCGATGTTTCTGGCCGCGACGGCCCTCAGGCGTGGATGCTCGAAGTGAACACCATTCCCGGGATGACCTCACACTCGCTGGTTCCCATGGCTGCCGCCGCCCGCGGCATCGACATGAGCGAACTCTGCCGCCGGCTCGTGGAATCCGCCTGGACCCGTGGAACTCGCCGCCCTGGATGAGCGGTTTCTGCGGTCCGAACCGGCAAATGGTCGATTCAAGACGACATGGCTGCCAGACGTTCCACCGGATCAAGAACCACATCATCCCACCCGTCCACTCACGGCGAAGGTCTGCTGGACAGGATCACCGATCGCATTGGCCTCGGCCCGCGCACCCGATTGGGATGCCGGATCGCCGGATGGCTCTTTCTCGTCGCGATGATCGTGGCGGGAGGCACCATGGGAATTCCCACTCTGCGGCAACGGGCGATGGCCCGAGACCTGATGATCGAGTCACCGATCGACGTCGAGTTCGCCGCGGCGCCGAAGTGGATCGTCAGTGATGACACGCTGCAGGAAGAACTCGCCGACACCGTTCGATCTTCGATCGGTGAGGATCGATCAACCGCACTTCGGTCCGGGCTCCAACGATCGAAGAACGCGTTGGAGCAGACCGGTTGGTTCGAATCGGTGAATCAGATCCAGTGGATCGGACCGCGGACGGTACGGATCGACGCGACCTGGGTGATCCCCGCCGCGTTGGTGCGCGGCGTCCTCCCCAACGGCGAGCAACGAGCATTCCTCGTCGATTCCAGAGGTCGCCGACTCGAGACCGACTATCCAATCTCGTCCAACGGGCTTCCTGAATTCCCCGTGATCAAGGGCGCGAATCGGTCGACCCCACCGGCGCCAGGCGATCGCTGGGGAGACGACGTCGACGCCGCCTTGTCCCTCCACGCCGAGATCCGAAGTGCCGAGTGGTACGGCCTCATCGAATCGATCGACGTACGACGGTATCTCGAAAACCGCGAGTTGGACCTGAGGACTCGACGAAGCACGATCAACTGGGGTCGACCACCCGGAAACGCGACGATCGCCGAGGTCAGCACGCGGGACAAGATGAAAATGCTCGACTACCTCGTGGAGATCGACGCCCTCGATACCAGCGGACTGGTCGACATTCGAACCGGAAATGCGGATCTGGTGTACGGCCAACCACAGGACCGATAGGCCGGAATCGGTCAGGCACGGCGGCGAACGACGCCCCCGCGTATGCTCGATCGAATGCCGCTCGAATGTCCACGTCCACCACTTCCGATTCCCCGGGGGCTCGTCTTCGTCGCCAGCGGCTGGATCACGGTCTCGTGGATCTTCGCCATGGGCCTCGAGCCGCCCCTGCAACCGAGTTCTTCCGTCTACACCCCTGCAGCGAGGATGCTGCTTTGCTCTCTCGTGATCGGCGGCATGGTCGGCTGGCCGTTAGTACGACTGTGCAGCGCGATCCCGAGACGGCCGATCGCTTCCGCCCTGATGGATGTCGTCACCTTGACCGCACTGCTTCAAGTGCTGCTCTGGCCGCTCCGCCTCGTGACGTCCTGGCCGATCGCCCGGACCCTGCTCATCGACGTCCATGGGATCATCTGGCTGTTGATCACCGGGGGTGTCATCGCGATCGCCACCGCGAAAGAGGGAGCGATCCGCATCTGGATGATGTTGCTGCTCCTCACTTGGCTCGGTTTCCCACCGCTTCTCTCGAACACCTTTGAACTTCCACTGATCGTGGCAAAACTCTCGCCTCTGTCCCATATCTGGCTGCTCGCCTCCGGTGGACCTGGGGCCCCACCGCCCGGGGCTTGGCAATTCCCGATCGTCGAACTGGCCATCGCAATGGTTCTCTGGTGGGTTGCGTTTCCCGCGCGAACCCCGGTAGAGGTGGCGAATCCTTGATCGAACCGCTAGCCTGCACCAGTGTCGATCGACCGCTGCCTCGCCCCCCCGGCGAGGCTTTGCATGACCTGCTGCGATTCTCGCCGCTCCTCCCCCCGCACAGATGGATCCGCAGACCGCGATCCGCCCAGGAGACGAAGATGGAATTCATCACCCAGGCCGACAAGGACAAGATCCAAAGCGATGTGCGCGAGCTCCACCTCAAGGGCAAGGAAATCATCGAACGAATCGCGGAAGCTCGAGCCCTCGGCGACCTCAAGGAGAACGCCGAGTACCACGCGGCCCGAGAGGACCAGGGGTTCAACAACGAGCGGATCAAGCAACTTGAGGAACGCCTCCTGACCGCACAGGTCACGGACGACATGGACATCCCCGATGACGTCGTGTTCGTCGGCGCCACCGTCCGCCTCAAGGAGCTCGGAAACGGCGACGAGGATCTCTACAAGATCGTCGGAACCGCCAGCAATGACTTCTCTCTCGAGTACATCGAGGTGACCACCACGAGTCCGCTCGGATCAGCCCTCATGAAAGCACGGGTGGGAGATATCGTGCGTGTGGATCTTCCCAAGGGGTCGACCCAGTTCGAGATCCTCGAGACCCTCTGATCCGACCTGATCCGACCTGATCCGACCTGATCGAATCTGTTCGTGGATCTACTTGGCACCCGCGGCCCACCAATGGGAGAAGACGGATCCTCGAATACGTTGTCAACCTGCTGAGTACGACGAACCTCGTCGGCGAGATGTTGATTCTCGCCGAATTCGTATTTCGAATCGGTCTCGTCATCATGATCCTCAGCCGTCGGCGAATCGAACCGACCACGAGGCTCAGTTGGATCATCCTGCTCCTAGCGATCCCGGTCATCGGCAGCATCATCTACCTTCTGGTCGGTGAGACTCGATTCGGCAGGCAACGCATCGCGAGGCATCGTCGGATCATCGAGGCCCTCGCGCGACCCGAGGTCCACGCCAATGCGGACCCCGGAACCTCCGCCGCCGGTTCACTGAAATCCGCATCGCTTCGCATCGCACGACTGGCCGAACTGGTCAGCGATTCCGGACCGGTCCTCGGGAACGAGATCGAGCTCTTCGGTGATACAAATCTGATCCTCGACGGACTTGAAAAAGACATCAACGCGGCACGGGAACACTGCCACCTCGAGTTCTTTATCTGGCTCGATGACGCGGCGGGCGTCCGCATCGGCGAGGCCCTGATCAGGGCTGTCGCCCGCGGCCTTCAAAGTCGCGTCCTCGTCGACGGCGTGGGGAGCAAGGCATTCCTCCGTTCCGCCCTCTGCCGAAAGATGCGAGCGGGTGGCGTGGAAGTCGTCGCCGCCCTTCCCGCCAACGCGGTTCGCGCCCTCTTCTCCCGGATCGACCTCCGCAACCACCGGAAGATCGTGGTGATCGACCGTGGACTCGCGTGGACGGGGAGTCAGAACCTGGCCGAGGCAAGTTTCGCTCCGAAGCCAAAGTTCGCGCCGTGGGTCGACTGCGCCGTCCGCCTCCAGGGGCCGGCGGCCAAGGAACTGCACCTGCTCTTCGTGGAGGATTGGTATCTCGACACCGACGAGTCACTCATCGAACTTCTGATGACCCCCGTGGCCATGCGACCACACGGCGTCCCCGCCCAGGCCTTCGGAACCGGCCCGAACTTCCAAAATCTGGCGGCGACCCAAGGCTTGCAGTCCTTCATCCACGAAGCCAAGAGCCAACTCGTCATCACTACCCCCTACTTCGTACCCGACAACGCCACCGTCGTGAACCTCGCGACGGCCGCAAGACGCGGCGTCGACGTGCATCTGGTAGTTCCTCGCCGAAATGATTCGTTCCTCGTCGGCCTCGCAAGCCGATCATGCTACGGCACACTCCTGGAGTCGGGTGTGCATATCCACGAATTTGAAGGCGGTCTGCTTCACGCCAAGACCATCACGCTGGATTCCGATATCAGTCTGGTGAGCAGCGCGAATCTCGATCGACGCAGCCTATTCCTCAACTTCGAGGCGGGACTCTACGTCTACGACCAGGACTTCACCAGCCAGCTTCGATTTCTGCAGCAGTCCTACATGGATTCGAGTCGGCAGGTCGATCCCGTCAGTTGGAACAAACGAGGCGCCAAGGCCCGTCTCGCTGAGAACGCCGCCGGTCTGCTCTCGCCCCTGCTCTGACCAACCTCGAATTGGGTTCAGGTGCCACGCCGCGGGCTTGTTGCAGAAAGCACGCTTTCCAAGGCACTGATGGCTTCCCGAATCTCGCGCCGGTCGGCATCGTCGACCTTGCCATCGCTGATCGCGGCGATCGCTTCGGCGCATTCCCGCACCGCATTGAGCATTGCATCCTCGTCGTTGATCGCTCGCACGAAATGCCCACCCATCTCGCCACACAGGAAGTCGAGCGTTCGATCACCCACCTCGACTTCGGCGGACTGAAGGGACTTGATCAGCCGTTCGATCGGGTTGGGTTGGGCGCCGTTGAGAATGCGGTTCACCTGTCGCGTGGAAAGGTCCATCGCCGCACTGAATCGCTTGACGCCGACACTCTCGACCAACGCGGCAAAGTGCTCTAGACAGACCGACTCGAAGCGATCCTGCGGTCTTGCTCCAACCTGTTCATCCATCAGTGATCGCTCCTTCTGATTCGAGTCCTGGTTCCCGGTTCGACCGCCACGGTTCGTGAGACTCCGTCCGGCCACCGTACCTCTGCCACCAACGGCAGCATCCGATCCTCGGCCGAAAGACCGAAGTGCGCTTCGGGCGATGTCGTCGACTGGAAGGGCCCGCCGCCTCTGATCCATCGGTGCTGCATCGACTCGCCGGCACGGAGCCGAACCTCCGCTCCCAGCGCCGGAATTGGTTGGATCACCACCCAGTCGTCGTTCCGGTCGTGAAGATTCTTAAGCAATCGAAGCGGACCGTTCAACTCCAGCACGACGACGTCGACATCACCATCGAGATCGAAGTCCGCAAAGACCGCGGCTCGGTCCCGATGGGCTTCGAGCAGCCAGGGGTTCTCCGCGACGAGCCCCGTGAAGGTTTCCTTCAGTGGATCGACGAAGACGAATCGTCTCGCGTCTCGCCGCCAGAGGCCGGGCGGTTGCGCATACCGGCTGTCCATGCTCTCCACGGTCGCCTGTGGGTAGACGTGGCCGTTGACCACCAGCAAGTCCTCATCACCGTCGTGGTCGAGATCCGCGAACTCCGTCGCCCAGCCCAGTTGTTGCCGAGACCCTTCTGCCAGTCCGAACCGACGTGTCCGGTCATCGAAAAAACCGTCAACGTTCGCGTGCAGCGTGTTGGTGTCACTCGAGAAGTTCGTCGAGAACACGTCGGGCGTCCCGTTGCCGTCGACGTCTCCGACCGCCATTCCCATGGTGGCTTGGGCATCGCCCTCCTGATTCGTAGCCGCGCCGCTTCTGAGGCCGGTTTCTTCGAACTTCCAATCGCCGAGGTTCCGATGCAACTGGTTCCCCTGACTGTCATTCCCCACCAAGACGTCCTGCAGGCCATCACCGTCGAAGTCGAGAATCGCGAGATTGAGCCCGAATCGGGCCGCCCCGTCGACCGGGCGTCGCTCGAAGCGATCGCCTAGGTTCTCGTACCAACGATCTCCTCGGGCGGGAATCCCTCGCGGCCCGGACAGCACCTCGATGCCACGGAACGTTGAAGTTGGAAGTGGTTCCGCGGGATCGAATTCTAGATATCCCACCGCGACCAGATCGAGATCACCATCTCCATCGAGATCACCCAGCCCCATCGAAGTCGTCCAACCAGCATCGTCGTCCAACCCCCAGGCGGTCGTCGCATCGGTGAAACGCCCGTTCCCCTGGTTCAGCCAGAGCCGGTCGACGCCGAGTGTCCCGATCAACAGGTCGTCCCGGCCGTCGGCGTTCACATCACCGACTGCCACGCCGAAGCTCCAGGCGTGATGATCTTCCAGACCGCTTCCTTCGGTCACATCTTCGAAGGCGAGCCGCCCAGTCTCCAATGAGAGATTCTTGAGCAGCCTGGCTCCGGGACCTTCCTCCGGCGAATCGAGCGTCGCGCCGTTCGGCACGATCAGATCCAGATCGCCATCCTGATCGAAGTCGATCAGGCCGAGGCCACCGCCCTTGACCTCGACGATCTGGGTTGAGGGGTCTCGCCCGCTGGTCGTGAACACGTTCGCAAGTCCGGCATCGATCGACGCATCCCGCAATCGAATGAACTCGCCGGAAGCCGCCACCGCCGAGGTCGGTTCTTCCGATGCCGACTCGACACCCACTGGTCCGCGGTCGGTCGTCGGCGATGAAGGCGATGACGGCGACTGATCGCACCCGACGGTCATCAAGACTGTGGTCATCCCGATCGGAAGGATGAAGACAATCGACCGGATGATCGATCGTCCAGAAAGGTGGCGACGATTCACTCCGAGGCCTCCTTCTGGCGTGCATTCGAGTCTCCCGAAGGATCGGGATCTTCCGTGGGTGCGCCGACCCTGATTCTGGCCTGCCGTTCCTCGTATCTCGCCCGATCGGCACGCTCGCCGTCTCCAAGACGATCCATCGCCCGCGCCAGTTTCGCCCAGCCTTCGTAGTGATCGGGAAACTGGACGATCCCCTTCTGAAACGAGACCTGCGCCTCTTCCACTCGATCGAGTTCCCAGAACGCGTCGCCCCGACGAATGAGGGCTTTGGCGAGCTCGCGGCGGCGATCGGGAATCCCCTGATTGAGCGCGATCGCGGATTCAAACGCCGGGAGCGCCGATTCCGGATCCCCGACCTCGAGGAGTGCGACGCCCAGTCCGAAGTGAGAATCAGCCTCGCCCGGCATCACCTCCAGATGAGCACGAAAGGCGGCCGCAGACGCTTCCGGGCGGCCGAGGTAGAACAGACACCAACCGCGAAAGTGGTCGGCATGTCGGCGTTCCCGAAAACTCCGGCCGGACACCAGGGATTGATCGAGTTCGACGATGGCGAGTCCGTATCGCTTCTGCTTCTGTAACGCGACCCCGAGGAGAAATCGAAGCCGGTCGGGTTCAGAGTGGTCATCGACGTCCCTTCTCAGGAGTCGTTCCGCCTCCTCAAAACGCCCGGCATCGAGCAGCCCGAGCGCTGTTTCAGCCAACTGCGATGCTGCCGAGCCATCAGAACTTTGGTTATAGGAGCCTGCCGGGTCCGCACCGGCAACTGGTCTGGCGTCGTCGGCATTCGAAGCGGACCCATCGCGAGTCGCTGGATCTTGCGGATCGCATCCACCCAAACTGAAGATCAGGAAACAGAGAACCAGCCAAAAAAAGCCCTTATGAGCCCCCAGAAGCGTTGGATGATCCTGGATAGAACTCATGACGTCCTCCCCGCCACCCCAGATCGACGTGAGCACTCGGTCCTCGCGGCCTTCATTTTAGACCCCTTAGTACAAAATTCAGGGATCGAAGTCGGCTTTCCGTGGTCTCTAGATTGGACCGAAGCCATCTTGTGCGGAACAATGGAGGACGAAGATCTCATTCTGAAAGCCTATCTCCAAGCACCACCAGCCCGCGGAATCAGGTGCCTAGAATTCCGGGTCGCCCCTCTTCCAAGAGTTTACAGGGCGGGTTGAGGTGGAAAGACGGCAGACGAAGGATCGATTCTGAGGATCAAAGAACAATGATCACCGTTCAGGGATACCTGCCTACATGATCACATGATCACATGATCAAGAAATACCCGTGGCTTCGACCTTCCCGAAGATCGACGGAATCCGTTGACCATCACGCCTCGAACTCACGAAGCCGACCGATCTGGAGCGTTCACGCCGATGGGAATTGAAAAGAAGAGCCTCAACACGATGGGAATGGCCCTCGCCATCTCGACTTTGGTCGTGATGAACGCAGATTTGCGTGCCGGAGACCCGGTCGTTCCTCAGCCAGCGGTCGGAGCTCCGATCGACGGTCTCAACTCGACCCAACGAACGCAATTCGATCTTGGTCGGATCCTTTTCGGCGTGCCGCTCCTCGTCGAAGACGGGCTCGGCCCGGTCTTGAATAAGTCCAATTGCCGGTCGTGCCACTCGAACCCCGATGGCGGGCCGGGAAACATCGCCGTCACCCACTTCGGCGTCGTCGACAAGGGCGAATTCACCGCGCTTCCGGGTGGAACGCTGCTGCAACTGGTGGCCATCAGTTCAGGCTGTGAGGAGTCCCTCCCGCCCGAGGCGAACTTCACGACCAACCGAATCACCCCGGGAATGCTGGGCTACGGCCTCGTCGAGGCGATCGCGGATGCCGACATCGTCGCGAATGAAGATCCGACAGATGCGGATTCGGACGGAATCAGCGGCCGAGTCCACTGGGTCCCGACCTTCGGAACCGACGTCCCGGGCGAACTCCGCGCCGGCCGGTTCGGTTGGAAGTCGATCGTCGCCAACGTGATTACATTCTCGGGTGATGCGGCGCTCAACGAGATGGGCCTCACGAACCAGATCTTCGGCGAGGAGACCGCCCCGAACGGCGATCTCGCTCGACTCGAACTTTGCGACGACATTCCCGACCCAGAAGATCATCCCGACCGACAGGGATTCACCTTCGTCGATCGGGTGACCCACTTCCAGAGATACCTCGCGCCACCGCCACAGGCTCCCCGCAGCGGCATGACCGGGGAAACGGTGTTCAACGACTTCGGATGCAACGCCTGTCACACCTCGTCTTTCACGACCGGCACCCTCACGACCGACGGCCTGCCCCTTGAGTCGGCCCTCGAGAACAAGGTCGTCAAGCCCTACTCCGACTTTCTGCTTCACGACATGGGCCTCCTCGGCGACGGCCTCCCGCAGGGTGACGCGTCCGGAAATGAGTTCCGAACCACACCCCTGATGGGCGTCGCGAGACGACTTTCGATGATCCATGATGGACGGGTGAACAGTGGCCCGATCGAGAGCCGGTTGCATCAGGCGATCAGCCTCCATGGGCCTTTCGGCGAAGGTGCAAATGCCGCCGCCGCCTACCTCGATGCCACCAAGGATGACCAAGACGCACTGATCAAGTTCCTCAAGTCACTCGGCCGAACGGACTTCGATCAGGATGAGGACGATCTCATCACCCTCCAGGACTTCGAAGTCCTTCTCGCGTGTTCGAAGATCGACGCGGTGATCTCACCTGACGACGCATGCGGCATCAGCGACGTGAATCAAGATGGCCTGATCAACCTCGTCGACCTCGGCTCCTTCCTGCTCGCGTACGAAGGTGTGAACGGCGACTGCGACGACGACGGTGTCACCGATCTCGAGGAGATTTTCCTCGGGGCGACCGACGAAGACGGAAACGGCATTCCCGATGAGTGCGTGGCCTGCCCCGGCGACTTCAACGAAAACGGCGTGGTCGACGGTGGAGATCTCGGTCTCATGCTCGTCGCCTGGGGATCCTGCACCGGATGTCCTGAGGATCTCAATGCGGACGGAAACGTCAACGGGGCCGATCTGGGCCTCATGCTCGTCGCCTGGGGCGTGTGCCCCTGACCGAAGACCTGACGCATGCTTCTTGCATGCCGGCCAGGGGATCTCCCCCGGTCGAATCGAAAAGTCGGCATAATCGATGCCGAATCATCCACAGAACCAGATCGGGTGTAAACCCGACCTTCCCTCCGCAAACCGCGGAACTCACCAGGAGAGCCAGATGCAGCTTGGCAGCAGAACTTTGATCGGCCTCAACATCGTCGCGGCGACCATGATCGCCACCTCGGCATCAGCCCAGTGGGTTGAATTCACCGAGGCCACCGCCGAGCGACTCGTCCTCGACGACATCTACCGTGTCAATGACAACATGGAGAAGGACTTCGCGTGGGCCGACTTCGATCGCGACGGGTTCATCGACCTCGCCGTGGCGCGGAAGTTCCCCGGGTCCGTCGAAGGCGGCGCCAAGAATCTGCTCCTGATGAACGAGAACGGCGTGCTGGTTGACCGGACCGACAACTACGCGATTAACTCGAGCGACGAAGGCGACATCGGCTTTTTCCAGCAGACCAACGACCGCGATATCAAAGTGCTCGACGTCGACCTCGACGGCTGGCCCGATCTGGTGACGTCCACCACGATGAGCGACAATCTGAGCGCCCGTCTCGGTCAGCCACGTATCTACCACAACCTCGGCGACGACTCCAACGGCAACTGGCGAGGATTCCGGTTCGACGACGATCGAATTCCGGTCCTCTTCGCCAAGAACGGTGACTCCGCAAACCCGCGGGCGTGTGCCATCGCGGTCGGAGACGTCACCAACGACGGCTATCCTGACATCTACTTCGTCGACTACGACACGCCGGAGACCAGTGGCAACGTCTGCATCGACCTCAACATGGATGGCGATACCAACGACGTCGTCGACGGCGTCTCCGAGTGCAACCCGAGCCCCGCCGAGAACCCCAGCGACGACTACGACGGAAAACTCTTGGTGAATCTCGGTGCGGCGAACCCGGGTTACTTCTACGACAGCACCACCACCATGATGACCTCCGGCCAGTTGGCGATGGCCTTCGGCAACGAATGCGTCATTCGCGACGTCAATGGCGATGGTCTCAACGACATCATTCGCGTGAACACCCTGACCTCAGGCCAGGACATCGCCGTGCTCTACCAAACCAACGGCGGTTCCTTCATCGGTCCCGCCACTGTGACCCTCGGCGCGCCCTACGGCATGAACGCCGCCGACCTCAACAACGACGGCCGGATCGACATTCTCACCGCGGATGTCGGTCAGGATGCGTACATGATTAACAACGGCAACAACAGCTCAGGCATCGCCACCTGGACCCGGTACACCATCGCCG
>JAPKCC010000020.1 GCA_028823105.1 Phycisphaerales bacterium
CTCGGAACTCGAAAGGAAGTCACCTTGATCGGCCACCAAGTAAAGCCCATTCTGGATCGTCGAATTCGCCTTGGCCTCCTCGGTTGCGGCCGGATCTCCCGGAATCACTTTCGATCGCTCGAGGAACTGAGCGACGATCTCGAGCTCGTCGGCGTCTGTGACACCGATCCTGGCCGGATGGCGCAGGACTTCGTTCCCTCGGAGGCAGCTCGCTTCGAGCGACTCGGCGACATGCTCGAGACCGCGGAACCGGACATCGTGGCGATCTGCACGCCCAGCGGCTTCCATCCGAAACAGACCGTCGACGTGGCACGTGCCGGCGTGCACGTACTCACCGAGAAGCCGATGGCGACCCGCTGGAACGACGGACTTCGCATGGTCGAAGCGTGTGACGACGCCGGAGTTCGACTCTTCGTGGTGAAGCAAAACCGGTTCAATGCGACGCTCCAGCTCCTTCGAAGAGCCATTCAGGAAAAGCGGTTCGGCCGCATTCACATGGCGACCGTCAATGTCTTCTGGACGCGACCGCAGGAGTACTACGACAGCGACAGTTGGCGAGGAACCTGGGAACTTGACGGCGGCGCGTTCATGAATCAGGCGAGCCACTACATCGATCTTCTCGACTGGCTCGTCGGCCCGATCGACCGCGTCAGCGCCATGACTGCAACCCTGGGCCGGGACATCGAGGTCGAGGATTCTGGTGTGATGAACGTTCGCTGGCGGAACGGCGCGCTTGGTTCCATCGCCGTCACCATGCTGACCTATCCGAAGAATCTCGAAGGTTCACTCACTATTCTCGGCGAAACGGGCACGGTTCGAATCGGCGGCGTGGCCGTCAATGAAATCCAGGCCTGGGAATTCGCGGATGAACGCGAGTACGACGAGCAGGTCCGCTCGGCCAACTACGAAACGACCTCGGTCTACGGATTCGGCCATCCGGCGTACTACCGAAACATGATCGAAGTCCTCCGTGGGAAGGCCGAACCAGAGACCGATGGCCGCGAGGGACTCAAGAGTCTTGAGGTGCTCATTGCGACCTACCTCTCGGCCCGCGACGGAAAGACCGTCAGTCTGCCGCTCGAGTATTGACCGTGCGATTCGGAGAACCATCGATGTCCACAATCGCTCCAGATGCCACCATTCACCATTCCGCCATCGTCGACGAGGGCGCCAGCATCGGCTCGGGAAGCCGAGTCTGGCATTTCGTTCACGTCTGCGGTGAGGCGGTCATCGGACAGCATTGCTCGCTCGGCCAGAACGTCTTCGTGAGCAATCGCGTGACCATCGGCAACAACGTGAAGATCCAGAACAACGTCTCGGTCTATGACAACGTGACACTCGAAGACGATGTCTTCTGCGGCCCAAGCATGGTGTTCACGAACGTCTACAACCCGAGGTCGGCGGTTTCCCGAAAGGACGAGTATCGGGACACGCTGGTCAGGCGCGGTGCCACCCTCGGAGCCAATTGCACCATCGTCTGTGGCGTCGAGATCGGCGAATATGCCTTCGTCGGCGCCGGCGCGGTGATCAACCGAGATGTCCCCGCATTCGCCCTGATGGTCGGTGTTCCCGCTCGACAGATCGGATGGATGAGCAGGGCCGGCGAGCGGCTTGACCTGCCCCTCGATGGCGACGGGAAAGCCACCTGTCCGGGAACTCGCGAGCGTTACGCCCTCAAGTCTGGGCGATTATGCTGTGAGCGTTCCCCGGATACGAGTGGATTCGAGGACAAGGGGCAGGCCATTTGAAGTTGACTTCACAGCGAATGACCCAGATCGCGATCACCATTGTCGATGCAATGGTCTTTGCCTTGTCGTTCTGGATTGCGATCACGATTCGATACGGGACGCCGGTACCGCCCCCTGAGACCCAATGGGTCTTGTACACGGCCCCCGCCGTCGGCGTGCTGTGCCTGCTCCCATTCCGGTTCTATCATGAGATCCTTCGGTACGTCGGACCCAACGTGCTCTACCGATGCGGCATGGGCGTCTCGCTCACGACCCTCGTACTCCTGTCGATCAGCTTCCTCCGAAGCGACGAGACCTCGATCTCGAGACTTGTCTTTCTGCCGTTCTGGATGAGTTCGATCCTTGGACTCACCGGAATTCGACTGTCCGGCAGGTATATCCTCCAGCGTTCGTTCGGAACGATTGTTGGTCTTGACCAGAGAAGAGTTCTGATCTACGGCGCTGGGCAGGCGGGCGTCGGACTCTCCTCGATGCTCGGCCAAGACGGTTCGATTCTCGTCCAGTGCTTCGTCGATGATGACCGCCGGATCACGGGGCGGGACATTCGCGGGATCCAGGTGCACCACCCGGAGTCGCTTGGCAGGCTCCTCAAGAAGTTTGATATCAACACTGTGATGCTCGCGCTCCCCTCGGCGAGCCAAAGACGACGGCGCGAAGTCATCGACCAACTGAAGGAGTTCAAGGTCGAGATCCTCACCGTTCCGGACCTGCAGGAACTCGACAGTGGCCATGCCACCGTCACCGATCTTCGTCCGATCAATATCGAGGATCTGCTCGGCCGCGAGTCCGTCCATGCCGATACCTCGCTCCTCTGGTCGAAGATCAAAGGGCGAGTGGTGCTGGTGACCGGGGCCGGCGGATCGATCGGCAGCGAGCTTTGCCGCCAGATCGTCCAGCTCGCGCCCGCCCGCCTCATCCTCGTCGACAACAGCGAGTTCAACCTCTACCAGATCGAGGCGGAGCTCCGTGCTTCTGAATCATCAGGTGTGGCGATCGTTCCGATTCTCGGAAACGTGTGCAACGGCCTGCAGATGCGTCAGGTGATGACCCAGCACATGGTCGACACGGTCTACCACGCCGCCGCCTACAAGCATGTTCCGATCGTCGAAGACAACGCCATCGTGGGCGTCGCGAACAACGTCCTGGGAACCCTCCGAACCGCCGAGGCGGCAAAGGACGCACAGGTACGCGACTTTGTTCTGGTCTCGACCGACAAGGCCGTCCGACCCACCAGCGTCATGGGCGCGAGCAAGAGAATGGCCGAACTGGTCCTGCAAGCGATTCACGAGGAAGAAGCTTCAGAAGATGCTTCGAATGAGGTAACGCAATTCTGCATGGTGCGATTCGGGAACGTGCTGGGCTCGTCCGGCTCCGTGGTTCCCAGATTCACCGAACAGATCGAGAGTGGCGGCCCGGTCACGGTGACCCACCCGGAAGTCACTCGATTCTTCATGACTATGCGTGAAGCTGCCAGCCTCGTGATCCAGGCCGGATCACTTGCCCAGGGGGGCGATGTTTTCGTCCTCGACATGGGCCAGCCGGTCCGAATCATCGATCTCGCGACGCGAATGATCGAGCTTTCCGGCTCTACGGTGCGGTCGGAGATGAATCCCTCCGGTGACATCGAGATCAAGTTCACCGGACTCCGACCGGGTGAGAAGCTCTACGAGGAACTCCTGATCGAGGGTGACCTCGAAGCCACCGACCATCCGAAGGTCATGCGATCGGCGGAATCATTCCTGCCCTGGGAGGACCTCTCGAGGATCCTCCAGCGTCTCGAAGCCGCCATTGATCGCCGGGACGAGGAGACGGTGCTTCAGATCCTGCAGCAGAGCGTCTCTGGATATCGCGGTCGTGCGAACCTCTCCACCACGAAGACCGACCCGAGAACCGCCTGAATTCGACCGCCCGATCCGTTCAGGATCGGTAGGCTGGCGATCATGACCGTCTGGAGACAATCTGGTCTGGTCTGGCTTGGCGCGTTGATCGCGGCCGGTATGGCGTTGCTGACCCAGGTCCTCCTGGCCCGCCACTTCGACACCGAGCTCTTCGGCGCCATTTCCTACGCCTATGCGATCGCGATACTCGTCTCGACCTTCGGGTTTCAGGGCATCGGAGAAGTAGCCATCCGTCATCAAGGTCGGCTCGACCCCGCCCGGTGTCTGCGGGCCGCCGCAGCGCTCTTCACGCTCGGCCTCATCGGTGCGTTGGTCTGGATTCTGACCGTCGGAAGCCCGGACACGGAACCCGCGCTGCTGGCCCTCTTCCTTCCATTCGCCATCGTCCAGATCGGTCTGATCGCAGGGATGATTTCGTTTCAGATGGATCGAAACACAATTGGGATCGCCCTCTGGCCGGTCGGATTCCAAGGCACCCGTCTCTTGGTGGTGATCGGCATCGTCGTCGCGGGGGGCGCCGCGATCACCGTTCCGCTCGGTTGGACGATCGCCCTCGTGCCCGTCGCCATCTTCGGTCTTCGCCGGCTTGGCCGGACGGGTGACTGGCGAACCCGTGAGGATGGCGAGGCGAATTCTTCCATCACACGATCCGCATTTCCTTTCTCCGCCACCCGACTGCTTGAATTCGCCGAGATTCAAATGCCGGTGGTGCTGGCCATGCCGCTGCTGGGAGCCGCGGAAACCGGTCGAATCGCCGCGTCCCTCGCGATCATCCAAGGGCTCCTGCTCCTCCCCATCGCCATCTTTCAGCGACTCCTCCGCCCGCGATTCCATGAATGGACCCGCGATGATCCGGGACGGCTTCGCCGAATCGCATTGATCGGTACCGGCTCGATGCTGGTAATCGGAGCAAGCCTCGGCCTCCTGACGCGGCCATTCTCTTCCGAGATTCTCGCCCTTCTCTTCGGCCCTGAATTCGCTGCGGCGGCGAGTTTCTTGGACCCCATTCTCCTCCTGCTTCCGATCTGGTTCGCGTCGATCGCCATCAATGCGACGCTCGTCTCCCACCGGCTCGCCGACCTTCGCCTCGGTACCCAACTCGTCGGGGTGGCGATCCTTGTCATGACCCCGTTGGTCATGGGCCCTCAGATCGGGCCACACGGAATCATCTGGGGGATGATCGGTAGCCAGAGTTTCCTTCTCGTCTCCGGCATGACGCTGCTGTTGTTCAGCCGACCCAGAGACTGATGCCCCCCACTCGCCCGCTATAGTCAGGACCTCCCGTTCCGGTGCCACCTCATGTGCGGATTCGCAGGCTTTATCGATCGACCGAATCGCTTCGCGGATCCCGCGAGCGTGATGGCGTCGATGAGCGAAGCGATCCGCCACCGCGGCCCCGATGGCGAGGGCCACTCCTTTGATGCGTCGAGGCGAATCGGCTTGGTGCATCGCCGGCTCGCGATCCAAGATCCGAGCGAAGCCGGGGCCCAGCCGATGCGCTCCACGAGTGGACGCTTCGAGATCGTCTACAACGGCGAGATCTACGACTTTCCCGAGAGGCGAGCCGACCTCGAGGCGGCCGGGCATCAATTCACGGGGAAGAGCGATACCGAAGTCCTGCTTGCGGGGTTCGAGACATGGGGCATCGAGGCCACCCTCGGCCTCGTCGACGGCATGTTCGCATTCGCGGTGGTCGACCACGTCGAGGCCACGGTCACCCTCGCCCGTGACCGAGCAGGCCAGAAGCCGCTTCTGCTCGCGGTGTCCGGCGAGGCCATCGCCTTCGCCAGCGATCTTCGCGCCCTTGAGTCGCTCCCCGCACCGTTCGCCGATCGACTCGCCGGAATCAACGATCACGCCCTCCATTGGTTTCTCGCGAATGGCACCGTTCCGTGGCCCCTCTCTATCCGGCCGGGCGTCGAGCAGGTCGCGCCGGGCGGACTCGTCGAGATCTCGGTGGCGAATGGACGAATCAACCGTCGCAAATGGTGGTCGCCCTCGATCCCGCAAAACGATTCGACGCCGGAGATCGCGGCGCCGTGCGGACACGACGACGAGACCCTCGCCGCGATTCGTACCAGCGTGCACCGCCGATGCCGGTCGGATCGGGAGATCGGCGTCTTCCTGTCCGGAGGACTCGACTCACGGCTCATCGCGGCGCTCGCGGCGGAAACCCGTCCCGGCATCCCCGCGTTCACCCTCGCAATGCCCGGGGGACTCGACGAATCCGAGACCGCCGGCTCGATCGCGTCGGCACTCGGACTGCCCCACCGGATCATCCGCCCTGGCGAAGCCGAGGTGCTCGACACCGCCACCCGGATCGCGGAGATCGCCGACGAACCGTTCGCCGACTCCAGTCTCATCGCCGTGGCACTCCTCGCGCGACATGCTCGGAAAGAGATCGTCGTCGCGCTCGGCGGAGACGGCGGCGACGAACTCTTCGGCGGCTATCGTCGACATCGTGCCGCGGCGTCGAGTCTCGGGTCGCGTTCGTTGCTGCGATCCGTCAGGGCGGCGGCTCGTCTCGTCCCCGACGCGGTGCTCGACCGGATTCCGATGGGCCGCTCCACGCTCCGAGGTTCGGCAGACCTCTTTGCAGCCGCCCACGACGGATTCGAAGGGTATCTCCGACTCCGAGCGACCCAGGGCGACGCCGCGTCGCTTCTCGATCGACAGGTGCTTCGGTTCGACGGCCGATCACCGAGAAACCCCTGGGACGGGCTGACGCCCGAGTGGATCGGCGTCCGGAGCATGATGGCCGCCGACTTCCGCGAGTATCTGCCGGACGATCCATTGGCCAAAATCGATCGTGGAACGATGGCGGTCGGGCTCGAAACCCGATCCCCGATGCTCGGCCGCGAGGTCATCGAGACGGCGAGCAGAATCCGAACATCGGACCTCTTCGATCGAGGTGGTGGAAGGCTACCGATCCGGAATGCTCTACAAACGCTCGGCCTCCCATCGACCTCGAAGAAAGCGGGATTCGCGGTTCCGCTTGCTCAGTGGCTTCGCGGTCCGCTTCGCGAATGGGCCACATCGTTGCTCCTCGAAGATGCGAACGATCCGATCGACGCAGGGCTCGTCAAGTCCGATTGGACACGGCTGATGGATGGACGTGACACGGTGGCGACAAGGCTTTGGACCGTCACGTGTTGGCGAGCTTGGCTTCGGAGCCGATCCTGAGTCGAACGCCTCACTCATCGAGGGCGTAAGATCACCGCATGTCCTCATGGTCGGACGATGCCGGGTCACTGTCAGAACTCGTCGAAGTCGATCGTTTTGGTGACCGCATCCACCTCTGGCTCGCGGCCGCGACCCTGATCACGCTTCCAATGAATGGGTGGATCGCGGGACTCACCCTCGGGCCTCTATTCGCTTGGTCGTCGCTTCGCACGCTCTTCTGGCGGAAATATCTGCCCACCGGACCGGGCGAGGTCCTCTTCCCAGCAATTGCCTGGCTTGGGTTCCTGGCGATCAGTCTGACTTGGAGTCCAGACTTCAACGAGGGCTGGCATCAGTTGTGGAGCCAGCGATGGCTTCTTGTCGTGCCAATGCTCTGGCCGCTGATGGACCGATGGCGGCTGCTCCTCGTTTTTATTCTTCTGGGATGCCTCGCCGGGACGAGTTTGCAGACGGTTCAGGGCTTCCGCGAATGGAGCGACCCTCAGAACGTCACGATCAGCGGTTTCAATAGCCATCCGAGGACCGTCGCAGTCTGGTCCGCCGGAGCGGTCGTGGGCGTCTTGGGCCTCTACCTCGCAGGCACCCTCCGTCATTGGACCTGGTTGCTCGCGTGCATCCCACCGATCCTCGCGATCGTCCTGAGCGGCTCGCGCGGCGGGCTGCTCGCAGTCATCATCGCCGTTCCCGCGACCCTCGGCATCATGCTTCTCACCGGGTTCACGTCGAAGAGACGACTCCTGGGCGTTCTTCTGGTGGCGGTGATCGGAGTTGCCGGTCTGTTGACGTTCCAGAATCGAATCCTTCCGCAGTTCCAAACGGCAGTCGCATCCGGCGTCGCCGTGATTGCGGACGAGCAGGCTTCCGACATTCGCATCGTCTGGTGGCGGTCGTGTCTCAGGCAATGGCGAAACCACCCTGTGACGGGGTACGGCCTCGGAGGAACCGCGACCGCGCTGGCGGCGGATCCGCTGCTCCTCCAAGATGACGGGCTCGATCGAAGCCACGAGGAGATTGCCGTCTTCAATCAACCCCATTCGGTGTACTTCCAGGTGTTGTTGGAGGGGGGCCTGGTTGGCGTACTGCTCCTGACCGTCCTCCTTGGGGCCGTCATCCGTGTCGGACTGCAGCGGGCTCGGTCGAGCCCCCTCGGTGCGATCGGCGTTGGGTGCGTCATCGTCTGGATGGTCACCGCCGCCTTCGACGCGTGGCACACCCAGCCGCAAACGCTCGCATTCCTCTGGATCGCCGCCCTCTTCTGTGCCTTCGATCCAACCTGGACTTCGGCCGCGGACGAAGAACCCTTGGACGGATGAACCACGAGGTTTCGGTCCGCGTTGTCCAAGTCATCCGGCCGAATCGGTCGATGATCTGAGAGGACCACGATGCCCGATCTCGCCGACATCCTCGTTCAGCGACACGACACCATTCGGACGGCCCTCGAGCGGATGAACCACTCGGGTCGAACGATCCTACTCCTCGTCGACGGGAGGGGATGCCTCCAACGAACGGTGACCGATGGCGATCTGCGCCGGTTCCTCCTCTCGAACCAGAACCTCACGGAGGTCCTCAACCACGATCTCGGAGGCCTCGGATCGTCGACGCCAAAAACGGTTCGGAGCGGGACCGCCGGGGAAGCGGTCCTCGAACTCATGAATCGGCATGGGATCGATCAGGTTCCGGTACTTGATGCCGAAGGACGACCGACCAACGTTCATCTGCGCCGCGATCTGGATCAGCCGATCCTCCTCTCCACGCCCCATCTCGCCGAACACGAACGAGACTTCGTCGAACAGGCCTTCCGTACCAACTGGATCGCGCCGATCGGTCCGAACGTGGACGCCTTCGAGTCCGAACTCGCGTCGAAGGTCGGTATGGGTCACGCCGCCGCCCTCTCGAGCGGGACTGCGGCGATCCACCTCGGTCTCCACCTCCTTGGCGTCGAACCCGGCGATCGCGTGTTCTGCTCCTCGTTCACCTTCGTCGCGACCGCTAATCCGATCAGATATCTCGGCGCTGAGCCCGTCTTCATCGACTCCGAGCCCGAGACCTGGAACATGTCACCAGCGGCGCTTTCCCGGGCGCTCGCCGCGGCCGACGCGGAAGGACGCCTCCCAAAAGTGGTCGTTCCCGTCGGGTTGTACGGACAAAGCCCCGACATGGAACCGATCATCGATCTGTGCCATCGATACGACGTGCCGATTCTCGAAGATGCCGCAGAAAGCCTTGGGGCGACCTACCGCGGACGGTCGGCCGGCACCTTCGGCCGCCTCGGGATCTACTCCTTCAACGGAAACAAGATCATCACGACCTCCGGCGGAGGCATGCTGGTCGGTGACGATCCAGAGTTGATCGAACGAGCCCGCTTTCTCGCGACGCAATCGCGAGAATCCGCCGGCCACTACGAACATCGAGAGACCGGCTTCAACTACCGGATGAGCAATATTCTCGCCGGCATCGGCCGAGGCCAGTTAGAGGTCTTGGATGAACGGGTCCGACAACGACGAGCGGTCTTTCAACGCTATGTCGAAGCGCTCGACGGGCTGAAGGGACTTGACTGGATGCCCGAGCCCGCAGCCTTCCACTCGACGCGATGGCTGACCGCAATGACCATTGACCCCAGCCGGTTCGGCGGCACCGCCGAGGATCTGATCGGCCGCCTCGCGGAGGCCCGAATCGAGGCTCGACGAGTTTGGAAACCGATGCATCGCCAACCACTCTTCGATGGGGCCGCCTACTGGCCGCACCATGACGGGCAATCCGTCTCGGACCAACTCTTCGAGATCGGCGTCTGTCTCCCCAGCGGTTCCAACCTCGATCTGGCGCAGCAGGGCCGGGTGGTCGAGCGGATCCTGGAGGGGGCCCCGCCGGCTGAGAAGACCTGGTCCAGTTCGACCCTCTCCCTCGGGTGAACCGAGCCCCTGAAGTTCACGCCCGCTCGTTTTCATCGTTTGCGTCCAAAAAACCACCCCGATCGACCTCGAACGCCGATGATCCCAATCGATGTGGACCGTTGCCGCCATCCTCTTGTTATTCATCCTCGCGGTTCTGCTGACCACGGCGCCACTTGACCTCGCGATGGTCGGCACCCTGGTCCTCCTCGTCCTGACCGGCCAAGTCGATCCCTCAGAGGCCTTTCTGGGCTTCTCGAATCCCGCCGTCCTGATGATCGCCGCGCTCTTCGTGGTCGCAAGCGGCCTTCGCCAGACCGGCGCCATCGACCGACTCGCCCCGATGCTCATTGGTCGACCGACCAGCGTTCGCGGAACCATCGGCCGCATCAGTCTTCCCGTGGCGGCGCTCTCGGGATTCATGAACAACACTCCGCTGATCGCCATGTTCCTCCCGGTCGCCATGGATCAGGCGCGACGACTCAAGGTGAGCCCAAGCCGGCTTCTGATCCCACTGAGTTTCGCCGGAATACTCGGCGGTCAACTCACCTTGGTCGGAACGTCGTCGAATCTGCTGGTCGACGGGCTGTACTCAGATCAGATCGCCACGTGGACAGATCAAGGTGTCGAGGTCAACCCCGCCTGGGTCCTTTCCGACTCCCTGCGATTCCTGGCCGTCGGTGTTGCCGGCGGCGTGACCGCGGTGATCGGACTCGCGTTCCTATTCATTGCCGGACCCCGACTGCTGCCCGACCGAGGCTGCGCCAAGAACGAAGAAGACCCTGAGCGATATGAACTCCGATTCGAAGTCATCACCGGCGGGCCCATCGTCGGCAAGACCATCGAACAAGCCGGCCTTCGGCATCTATCCGATCTCTTCCTCTCGGGAATTGATCGTGGCGACCGACACCTTGGCGCGGTCACGAGAGATGAGACCCTCGAAGTGGGTGACATTCTCTGCTTCGTGGGAAACACCACGGGCGCGAAGGAGTTGCGCCGCGTCGCCGGGCTGCGACCCGAAGATGCCCAGACCGCGAAGGTGGATGCACCACCGGCGATTCGAACCCTCGTCGAAGCCGTCGTAGCGCCGTCGGCGGCGTTCGTCGGTCGCACCGTCCGGGAGAGTCAGTTCCGAACGATCTACAACGCCGCGATTCTCGCGGTCCACCGCCGAGGCACCAAGGTGAAAGGCCGGATCGGCGACATTCAGATCGAAGCGGGCGACGTCCTGCTCCTTGAGACCAACAAGGGCTTCCTCTCATCCCATGGACGTGGGAACGCCTTCTATCTGGCGACCTCAGTCAGCGACGCCGAGTTTCCGCGACATGAACGGGCCTGGATCGCGGGCGCCATTCTTCTCGCGATGGTCGTGTTCCTCGCCTCGGGCATACTCACGCCGGTCATCGCAACCTGGCTCGCCGCCATCCTGATGGTCGGACTCCGGTGTGTGAATGCCGCAACGGCACGAAAATCCATCGATTTCTCGGTCCTCATCACGATCGGCGCCGCCATCGGCGTCGGCGCCGCCGTCTCGAACAGTGGCCTCGGAGAGAAAATCGCCGAGGTCTTCGTCAACGGAGCTTCAGCGGTCGGGGGCGGAGATCATCTCCTTCTCGCGGCCATCGTCCTTGGTACGGCATTGGTCGCGCAGATCGCGACGAATTACGGCGCTGCGGTCATCCTCTTTCCGATCGCGATCAGCACCGCGATGGGCGTTGGCGCCAGCCCGCTGCCGTTCGTTCTCGGTGTGATGGCGGGAGCCGGCAGCAGCTATCTGACCCCGTTCGCCTATCAGACGAATCTCATGATCTACGGCCCCGGCCGATATCGATTCGGCGACTTTGCCCGCCTAGGGATCCCCCTCCTGCTGATCGTCGTGGTGATCGCCGCGGTCATGATTCCGCTGGTCTTTCCGTTCCGCTGACGAAGACCACTCGGCCTATCGGCATGCTTCCAGGGAGGACTTTCAACCCTTGCCCACGAGCCCCTGCACTTCGAGCATGGCGATGACGGCCGCGGCCGACTCCTCGACCGAACAGGTCGCGGTGTGGACGACGAGTTCCGGAGACTCTGGCGCTTCGTACGGCTGATCGATCCCTGTGAAACCGCGGATCTCCCCCGCTCTTGCCTTCCGATAGAGCCCCTTGGGATCGCGAGATTCGGCCACTTCGAGAGGCACTTCGACATAGACCTCGAAGAAAGGCATCGATGCGGATCGATGCATCGCGCGGACCTGATCCCGATCCGCCCTGAACGGGCTCACGAAACTCGCCAGAACGATGATCCCCGCATCCACGAGTAGTCGGCAGACCTCACCGGTCCGCCGGATGTTCTCGGTTCGATCAGCCTCGCTGAATCCGAGATCGCCGTTCAATCCATGGCGAAGATTGTCCCCGTCCAATCGATAGCAGAGCCGGCCGGCCTCCGCGAGCACCCGCTCGACCTCGACCGCCACCGTGCTCTTCCCGCTTCCGGAAAGCCCGGTGAACCAGATGGTCCCGGCTTTCTGCCCGAGTTGGCGCTCTCGCGACGATCGGTCCACCGACCCGGAATGCCAGACGACGTTATCGCTCGTCGAAGAATCTGAATGAGATTCGGCCATTTTTTCGCTCCTTTTCAACTACCCGATCAACGGGTTCGATCTCACTGAAACTGCATCGGTCCATTCCTACTCCAGCCTGTTACTCTTCGGCTCCTATGACTGTCGTCCGCGACCAACTCTCCCACCTGCAATCGCTTGAAGCGGAGTCAATTGACATCATCCGCGAGGTTGCGGCGAGCTTCCAGCGGCCCGTCATGATGTACTCGATCGGCAAGGATTCGAGCGTCATGCTCCATCTGGCCCGGAAGGCGTTCCATCCAGGCCCGATCCCCTTCCCGATGCTTCACGTGGATACCACTTGGAAGTTTCGTGAGATGATCGCTTTTCGAGATCGGACCGCGAAAGAGTTGGGCCTAGATCTCATCGTCCATTCGAATCCCGACGGAGTCGCTCAGGGAATGAGCCCGTTCGTGCATGGCAGTCGGGTCTATACCGACGTGATGAAGACCCAGGCCCTCAAGCAGGCGCTCTCGGCGGGGCGATTCGACTGCGCGATCGGCGGCGCCAGACGAGACGAAGAAAAAAGCCGGGCGAAGGAGCGGATTTTTAGTTTCCGCGACCGGAATCATCGATGGGATCCCAAGACCCAGCGTCCCGAACTCTGGAACCTCTGGAACACCCGGATCGGTCCGGGCGAGAGCGTGCGGTCTTTCCCCCTTTCAAACTGGACCGAACTCGACGTCTGGACCTATATCCACCTCGAGAAGATCGATGTCGTTCCGCTCTATCTCGCCGCGAAGCGTCCGGTCGTCGAACGGGACGGCGTCCTCATCATGGTGGACGATGACCGGATCCCGCTGGAAGCCGGCGAAACCCCTGAGATGAAGAGCGTTCGATTCCGGACCCTCGGCTGCTACCCGCTTTCCGGCGCCGTGGAGAGCGAAGCCGCAACTCTGGCCGAAGTCATCACCGAGATGCTCGTCGCCCGGTCCAGCGAGCGACAGGGCCGGGTGATTGACCACGACGGCGACGGCAGCATGGAAGACAAGAAGAAAGAAGGGTATTTCTGATGGACCCTCGCTTCGACGCCAACACCGAAACCATCGACGAGTACCTGCTCCGCCACGAGCGTAAGCAACTGCTTCGCTTCCTCACGTGTGGCAGCGTCGATGACGGAAAGAGCACGCTCATCGGCCGACTTCTGCACGACACCAAGGCGATCTACGAGGATCAACTTGCCGCCGTCGAAGGCGCGTCGAAGAAGTACGGGACTCAGGCCGGCCAGGCGGATCTCGCACTACTTGTCGATGGCCTCCGCAGCGAACGCGAACAGGGCATCACGATCGACGTCGCATATCGATACTTCTCGACGGAGCATCGGAAGTTCATCGTCGCCGACACGCCCGGACACGAGCAATACACCCGAAACATGGCGACCGGTGCCAGCACCTGCGATCTTGCGGTTCTTCTGGTGGATGCCCGGCATGGCGTGAGCGTCCAGACCCGACGGCACTGCGTGATCACGTCGCTTCTGGGAATTCCCAAGATCATCGTCGCCATCAACAAGATGGACATCGTCGACTGGGACCAATCCGTCTACGATCGGATCAAAGCCGACTTCGAAGCATTCTCCGAAAAACTTCCGAGCCGGGAACAGGTCTTCGTGCCGATGTCTGCACTCCACGGAGACTACGTCGCCGAGGGTTCCGAGAAAGCGCCTTGGTACGACGGACCCTGCCTGCTCGAGCTTCTGGAAACGATGGACATCGGAAGCAATGAGCAAGACACGCCGTTCAGACTTCCGGTGAATCACGTCATCCGACCGGACCTTGATTTTCGTGGATTCGGCGGACGGATCGAATCCGGCATCGTCCGGCCCGGCGACCGTGTCACCGTGCTCCCCGCGGGAACCGAGAGCACCGTCTCCCGGATATCGACGTTTGATGGCGATCTTGAAATAGCGGGCGCTCCAAGAAGCGTCGCGATCGTGCTTGACGACGAGATCGATGCCAGCCGAGGCGACATGATCGTCGCCCTCAAGGATCAACCGACGGTGGCCGATCGAGTCACCGCCGATCTGGTCTGGATGCATGAAGACCCACTTCAACCCGGACGGGAGTTCATTCTCCGCCACGGAACGAGAGTCACGCCCTGTCGAGTCCGGCGAATCGCTCATCGCCTCGACATCGACACGCTCGAGACGGTGCCCTGCGACGGGCTTGGCTTGAACGAGATCGGACGCGTCGAGCTCGAGACCGATGTCCCCCTCGTCTTCGATCCGTACGAACGTGTTCGAGGCACTGGAAGCCTGATTCTGATCGATCGGATCGGAAACTGGACCATGGCGGCCGGGATGATTCGAGGAAAATCCTCCGATCTTCGCTGGACCGCAGCCCCGCTCTCCGGAGCCGATCGGCACGGCGACGAAGGACTGGTCACGCTGGAGGAACGCGAGAAGCGATTCGGGCAGAAGCCTGCCACGATCTTGCTGACCGGACTCGCTGGAAGTGGCAAGACCCGGATCGCCCTGATGCTCGAGCGAGCCCTGTTCGACCTTGGGCGGGTCGCCATTCGCTTCGACGGAACCACCATGCGGCAGGGATTGAACCGAGACCTCGGTTTCTCCGCCGAAGACAGATCCGAGAATCTTCGCCGCGCCATGGAGACCGCGAAGCTCGTGAACGATGAAGGCATCATCTGTGTGGCGGCATTCGTGGCGCCTCGTTCGACGACACGGGAGAAGGCCGCAGACCTGGTTGGGCCCGACCGCTTCCTCGTCGTCCATTGCAACGCCCCCTTGGAGCACTGCCGGTCACTGGACCCGACAGGGCTCTACGCCGATGCTGAGGCCCGATCCCTCGAGGGCATCCCTGGCATCTCGTTCGACTACGAGACGCCCGAGAATCCGGATCTGAGCCTCCCCAGCCATCAGATCGATCCCGAGGAGAGCGTGAACCGAATCCTCGCTCTGATGAACGAGCGAGGCTTCCTTCGTTGACCTTCGGGGCGCGGATTCCGCGCCGCAGATCCTAGGATTCATTGCCGACCTTCGATCACAAACTGATCGGGGGTCGTATCATCTTCGGCCATGGCATCCGTCTGCTTCTATTTTCAGGTTCATCAGCCCTTCCGACTTCGCCGGTACTCCGTCTTCGATACGGACCCGTTTTACTTCGACGAGACGTCGAACAGCGAAATCATGCAGAAGGTCGCAGACAAGTGCTACCGCCCGGCCACTGCGAAAATCCTCGACCTCGTGAAACGACACGAGGGCCGATTCCGCGTGAGCTATGCGATCAGCGGGACCTGTCTCGAGCAATTCGAGAAATGGGCCCCAGACGTGATCGACCTGTTCAAGGAACTGGCCGATACCGGTGCCTGCGAATTCATCGGTGAGACCAGCCATCATTCGCCGAGCTTTCTCTTCAGCCGGGACGAATTCGATCACCAGGTGGATACGCATCGGGACAAGATCAAGGAGCTCTTCGGCCAGACGCCGACGATCTTCCGGAACACCGAGTTGATGTACCACGATGATCTCGCCTGGCACATCGCAAAACGTGGCGAACATCGCGCCATCCTCTGCGAGGGCGTCGATCGTCTCCTGAAGTTCCGCTCGCCGAACTACTGCTACGTCCCCCCCCGCTTCGAGGGCCAGCCGGAAGCACTGAACGAGCGACCGGTCAAACTGCTGCTGAAGAACTATCGACTCTCGGACGACGTTGCGTTCCGCTTCGGCAATCGCGACTGGAAGGAGTATCCGCTGAGCGCCGAGAAGTTCGCCAAGTGGGTGAACGACATCAATGGCGACGGGTATTGCTGCAATCTCTTCATGGACTACGAGACGATCGGCGAGCACCAGTGGGCCGACACGGGAATCTTCGAGTTCCTCGATGCGCTGCCGGAGAAAATCTACGACGTCAATCCGGGCGAGAATGACTTCCTGACGCCTTCCCAGGTCCTTGATACATACAGTCCGCCAGTTGGTGAGTATGCCGCCCCGGAGTGGGTGAGTTGGGCGGATACCGAACGCGATCTCTCGGCGTGGCTTGGGAACCCGTTGCAGGACAACGCGGTCGAAGAACTCTACGCCATCCGCGATGCCGTCTACGCGAGGAACGAGAACCCTCGAAACGAGAGCGACGAACATGTCCTCGAGGACTGGCGGAAGCTCACCACGAGCGACCACCTCTACTACATGTGCACCAAGTACTGGTCGGACGGGGACGTCCACAAGTACTTCAGCCCATACGACAGCCCGTACGACGCGTACATCAACTTCATGAACGTTCTCGACAACGTTAAGCAACGGGTTGAAGACTGACTTCGATCGCCCGCGACGTCGTTCAGATCCCCTGCAAACGGAGGATCAACCGGGCGGAAGTTCGAGATCCTTCTCTTCCTGTTCAAACCTCGCCACGATAAAATCGCGAACCGCGGTTCCCGCCCGAACGAGGGATTCGTCCCCGGACGATGTGGCGATCGTGATCGGCCGTGCCGACGGAGTGTCGGCGAAGCGAGCGAGCGAGACGAGGATCGCGGCTGGATCTCCCGATTCGAGCGCGATCTCGACGAATGGATCGAGATACTCCGATCTGCTCCTGGGAATCACCGCGAGGAACCACGTTTGCGACGCGGTCGGCAGTTGCTTGAATGACGCAAGCACCCCTTGGTAGATCTGCCCCTTTTCCTCCCGCGTGGCCTGTTCATCCGACACCTCGATATCCGTCATGAGAAGCCGCCCGAACAGGGTCGCCAGTGCCTTTAGATCCGCCACCGTCCTGGGAACCGGAAGTTGCGCTTCGCTGCCCTCCTCGGGTTCCTCGCCTTCCATCCGCCTCGACGACTGCTTGACGATAAAGAACGGCGATGAGTTCTTTTCGCGGCCAAAGAGGTTGGGCGTGAGTTCCACGTCACTCCGAGCCATAAAGTTATTCGCCACGCGGACCGCGAGTCCGCCGCCGAAGAGCGCCCCCTGTTCGATAATCGACGCCATCCAGGTCGCAGATAAATCGATGGAACAGGTCAACGACTGCTGCGACGGAAGTTGTAATCGTCGCTGAATCGACACCACCAACTGCTTCGCGGCCCCTTGCATTCCCGGAATCGTCACATCGAACGGCGAGATGGCGATTTTTGGTGACAATGGCCCGCCGGGTTCGATCGCGAGGGTGATCCCGGAGAGATTCGTGATCTTGACATCGATGATCACCGGTTCGTACGGCTCGAAACGGAGCTTGCGAGGTTTGACTTCTAGGGCGATCACTCCCCGCTCACGATCCTGAACCGCCATTCCGACGGCTCGCGGAAGCGTTGCATCGATCGCCTCCTGGACTGGTCCTGCTGCGGGCGGGAGCGGTATCTCCGTATTCAGAATCTTGGAGAGCCGACTCCGGCACCACAGCCCGACCAACTCGCCAGGCCGTCCGTAGTACACGTCGCGATAGCCCTGTGCCGCTTCCTTCGTCCGTCCTCCGAGTTCATCGATCAGCGCGATGCCGGCGGCGGCATACACGGAGACTTCGGCGATCGGCGCGAGCAGTAGTCGTGCTTCGTCGAATCTCTTTCCTGAAATGGCGGACCATCCCTCGATGATGAGCCCCTGCTCTGAATTCAGCGAGCCTGCCTCCAGGGAAACCTCAAGGAGTTTCTCGAGCGAAGCCCGTGGTGTGGCACCATCCTTCGGAGCAGACGGAGACCAACCAAACCAGGCCCTCGCCCAGGCTTCATCCGCCCAGAGCGCCGCCAGCTGTGCCTCAAAACCCTCCTGTTTGGCCGCGTTCTGCTTCCGGGTGTTCTCGCGGGCCTGCTCATCTGCATCAATATTGTTCGCGTCGAGTTCTTCCGACTCGAGTGTAAGTTCCGACCGTTTGCGAGTGTTTTCGGCCAGGGCGAAGTCGAAGGCCTCGAACAGGACCTCGACCGCCTCGTCTCGAGCATTCTCCGTGCCATGCTGGGCGATAATCACGGCCCGAAGAAGCGCCAGCGGGGGCGGTGGGGGAAGTACCATCGCCATGAGTTGATCACGCTGCCATTCTGTGAAATCCTCCCCGAGGACACGAAGTTGCTTGAACACCTGCGTGATCGACTTGGTCCGCTTGTCGATCGTTCTGAGCGCCGCCTCCGACTTTCCTTCGCCCCACAATGCCAATGATTCATTCGTGGCCAGCAGCAGGTAGCTAGGCTGCATCGGATGGCTCAGCAGAATCGCCGACTCCAGCACCTCAGATGCGGCGGCATAGGCGCCTTGCTGCAAGGCAAGTGAACCCAGCGAATTCGCGATGGCACCCTTCCGCGGGTCTGCGGTGAACGCCGCCGCGAGCAATTCCGCATTCGCCGCCGGACTCTGAAACTCGCCCCCGAACATCTCCAAAGCCTGGTCTATAGCCTCTGGGAAGGCCGGGTCGAGCGTGATGGCTTCAGCCAACCAGCGGGACGCGGCATCGAATCGACCGGACATCGTCTCAAGTCGAGACAGGTCCAGCGCGATTCGCGCGGCCGCCGGCGCCCCCAGTCGTTTGATATTCTCGGGTTGCAGCAATACTTCGCAGGCATTGATCCTCGCCTGTACCGTCGTTCTCGACTCGATGCGATCGACGAGCAGAAGAAGCCGGACCACCTCGTCGTCAGGATCGAGTCGGACCAACGCTTCAACCGACTCACGCTTCATGGCTTCCGCAATCGGCATGTCATCGGACAGACTCGTGGAGAGTTCCAGCATCCATCGCCACGCCGGAATTGAATCGGGATCGCTGCGGACACCAGCGATCGCCAACTCCAGGGCCAACCTGACCTCGGGGATCGAGACTGAAGACTTCGACTGGAGCATGCTGGAGGAGAACGAGGCGAAACTTGACGCCAGACGCTGCCGACTCCAGCCTTCGAGTTCCGAAGACTCAACCTCGTGCCCTTGAGCCAGGGCCACCGAGTGCCCGAGGCCGCAGGCCCCCATCACGATAAATATCGCAATGGCAATTCGACCGAGAAACCCAGTTTTCGGATCCCGCGATGCCCCAAAATCGACCGGCGACAGGGTTTCGACCGCCGGATAAATGAGGCGTGAGGGCCACTCCGGAGCCACCTCTCCGACTTCGCGGCGGCGGGCCTGACATGGGTCGGAGACGGCCGGGGAGGCTGCAACGCTATGAGGATGGGTAGTCATCAATGGGCAGTGTATCCAACCGACTGGCTTCTCCGTTGACGCTCACGCTGTAAGTGCGGTACCGTCCCTTGTTCCGAACCACGGTCCCGTTCCGATGGTTCGATCTCAGACTGACGCCGAATCAATTTGGTGCCAGAACGACCCACCCTTCCGCTCCGGCGGAATGAGACCGGAATTCCGATGCGGCTGGCACTGCGAATCGCGGCATTTGTTCTTCCTTCGACCTTGGCGACGATGGCAATCGGCCAGACGACCCTGCCACAGGACATCGTCGGGTCGACCCGCCCACTCTCCAGTGAACAACGATCAGCGGTCAAGGAATTCGCGTCCGACCAGATGACCGAGATGGCGAATGGTGACCCAACGGAAGTCGTGGCGGCCAGGAATACCTTGGTGCAGACGGCACGACGAGCCGGCGTCACGGGGGTCTTCCTCCGCGCCTACTCCAACGCCATCCTTCCGCAGGCGACGGCGATCCTCGACGCCGCCGAGCCCATGCGAGCAGAGAACACGCTCCGTGTCCTCGCGTTCCTCCGGACGCCGGAATCCGTGGGCATCTTGGTTTCCTCGACGGATCCGATGAAGATCAACGACGAGGGGCGCCGACTCGTCGCCGCCGGACTCTTGAAGATCGCCGTCGATGGCGACGCCAAATCAGGCCTCGATTCCGCAGTGCTCACCTCGACTGCACGATCCATCGCCAAGAATCTCAGTGATGACGCCAGTTGGATCGTCGTCCTCGAAGAACTTCGAGCCCTCAACGCGATCGCCCTGTCCTCCTCCCTTACGAAGGAGAACCGCGGCGAGCTCCGAGGCATTCAATTCAGCGCCTTCCAGCAGCTCTCGAACAGAATCGAGGCATCGGACCAACCGAGCGATCTCATTCAGGCGGTGTATCGCGCGATGCTGGGGCTTCGAGAGAAACTGCTCGACAAGAGTACTGCGGGAGATATCAGCAACAAGGAGATCGCCAAGACCCTCCGAATGATGCTGAAGAACATCGCTGACGCCGCGATCAAGCAGTGGAGCGGCCTCCAGACGAATCGCCGGAGCTTCATGGCCTACGAAGGCGTGCTCCGGGTTGGCTCGCAACTGCTTTCGCTTCTCGACGGACGGCCCGACCCGAAGGCGGAAGCCTTGCGGGAAGGCATCGAGACGGGAAGAAACGAGCTCGCCGCAGCGGTGAGAGACTTCCAGTCCTGATCACCGCCCGCCCGGTCAGACGCCTGGCCAGCCCGATTCGGCATACTGTTCCGTCAGCATGCTGAAGATTCTCCTTCCGATACTGATTCTCGCCGGCCTCATCGGCCTCGTCGTCTCTCTCGATGATGAGCGTCCACGAGCGGATGTGGTTCTGGTTCATGGAACCGACCTCTTCACGCTGGACCCCCAGAAGATGAGTTACCTGCACGATCTCCGGGCGTCGCGCGCGATCTACGAAACGCTGGCGACAATCAGGCCGGACGGGTCGGTGGGCCCCGCGGCCGCAGAGTCCTGGGAGATCTCCGAAGACGGCACCCGGTATGTCTTCCACCTGCGGGACGGACTGAAGTTCAGCAACGGCGATCCGGTGACCGCCGAGGACTTCAAATACGCCTGGCGAAGAGCCATCCTCCCGGATACCGCCGCAACCTATTCGAGCCTGTTCATGGACATCGCGGGAGCCGAAGCGTTCTTTGAGTGGAGGTCCGATCTCCTCGCGCTTCGAACCGATCCGGATCTTCGCGATGAAATGGTCGCCGACGGCGCCTTCTCGCCGGTCGATGCTGATGCGATTCTGGCCGAGGACGAGAAGGCCTCTCACCGGAGAACGCTCGAACGCTTCGATGCGATGGTGGGAATCGATGCCATCGACGATCGAACCCTAGTGGTCGACCTTGAACGCCCACTCCTTTACTTCCTCGACCTCGCGGCGTTCGGGACATTCAGCCCCGTCCATCGTCCGACGCTCGAAGCGGCCACCACGCTCGAACCGGATTCAGGCCGTATCAAGGAGGATCGTGGTTGGACCAAACCCGGCCGTCTCGTCGGCAACGGCCCCTTCGAGTTGACCAGATGGCGCTACCAGCGTGATTGCCGCTTCGAGCGGAACTCGCACTATTGGAATACCGCCAACGTCCCGTCCGACAGCATTGAAGCCATCGTGATCGAAGATCCCAACACCGCGATCATGGCCTTCGAGGCCGGCGAAGCCGACTGGCTTCCCGACGTCCTTGCGGACTTCCGGGCCGACATGATCGAACAACGAATCGCCTACGAGACCAGACATCGAACGGCGATCGATGCGGCGATTGAGACCGGCCGTGAGATCGACGAGATTCTGGCATCGCTCCCGGCTCCGTCATCTGGAGAACGCCGGAACATTCATAGCGTCGACGCCTTCGGGACCGATTTCTTCCATGTGAACTGCCGGGAGCTCTTGGCCAACGGCGATCGGAATCCCTTCGCCGATCCGCGGGTGCGCCGCGCCATCGCACTGACCATCGACAAGCAGGCGCTGGTCGAACGAGTCACCAGACTCAACGAACGCACCAGTGGTTCCTTCGTCCCCGCCGGGAGCATTCCCGGTTACCAGCCACCGGCCGGACTCCCCTTCGACCCCGAACGCGGGCGCGCCCAACTCGACGCCGCCGGCTGGAAACTCGCCAGCGATGGTGTTCGACGAAATGCCGACGGCGAGCCGTTCCCCACCCTCGAGATCCTCTTCTCGACCGGGAGTCCCCGATACAAGGATCTTTCGCTGGCCTTGCGGGACATGTGGAGGCGCGAACTTGGGATCCCCTGCGAGATCGGTGGAAGACCAGGTAACGAATATCGCGCTCAACTAGAGAATGGAAACTTCATGGTCGCCAGAGGGGGCTGGTACGGCGACTACGGAGATCCGACCACGTTCCTTGATCTCAACCGGACCGACGATGGAAATAACCATCGGGGGTATTCCAACCCAGCCTATGACGACCTGCTCGAGCGGGCGGCCATCGAACCCGACCCCGAACGCCGCATGCGACTCCTCGAGGAGGCCGAGGTGATCTTGGTCGAGCAAGATCTCCCCATCCTTCCGATCTGCACCTACGTCACGCTCTACATGTACGAGCCCGGACGGCTGACCGGTCTGACCAAGCATCCTCGCCTTGACCAGAATCCCGCTCGATGGGCGATTCGTCCCTGAAGCGTTCGGTCATCCCCCGGCCGTTCGAGCCGGAATGACAGGCAATGTCCCGACCGGCCCGATCACGACCGGAGTACCGTCCAAAGATGCCTCCGGAATCCGAACGCACACCCGGTCATCCCGAATTGAAGTTGCCGCGGTCCTTGGTCTCAGATTTCATCCTGATCCAGATTCCGATGGCGGCCAGCGCCGCCGCCCTGCTCTTCGCGGTTTCTCGACTCCTCGATCGCCCCCTCGATGCGGCGTGGTACGTCGCCGCGTTCCTGGGAACCTGGTGTGTCTACCTCCGCGATTCCGCCGCATCGTGCGATGCCGAGGATCGAATCAGCCAGCCTCGACGAGCCGCGAAGTTTCGATCGAGCCGCCTTCTCAGGACCGGGCTTCCGATCCTGAGCGCGGTACTGGGCATCACCGTCCTCTTCTGGATCCGACCGGAGCGACTCACCCTCGCATTGCTGCTCTTCGTCGCCATCCTGGGGCTCCTGCACGCGATACCGTTCGGCGGTGCCCGCGGCGCCGGGCGAACCCGTGTTGATTTCAAGCGACTCGCGGTGGTCAAGTCTCCCCTCGTCTCGATCGCTTGGGCCGGTGCGGCAGTCGCGCTTCCACTTCTCGAAGGAAGAGGCGAATCCAGCACCGCCAACGACTGGATCATCGGCATGTGGCTCGCTGGTCTCTTGATGCCGCTTCTCCTCGCGGATTCCCTTCTGTTGGACATCCGGGATCTCGAAGCCGATCGAGCGTTCAACCTGCACACCATCGCCGTCCGCGCAGGTTCGAACCGCGTCCATCTGCTCGTGGGGAGTCTCATCGCCGTCTCAATCGTGGTGGCCTTTCTGGCCACGACCCAAATCAGCGCACCTCCAGACTGGATGAGCGACAGTCTGACCGCTGGCATCGGCCTTGGTCTCGGCTGGGCGTGCTGGCCGTGGCTTCGCCGCCGGGAAGCCGCAATCTCCATGTCGATGATGGCCTGGCGATTCCTGCTGCTGATCCCGGTCACGCTCGGCTGACGCTTCATGAAGGAGCGATTCCGGCTTTGGATCGTCACGAGGTAGAATCTCGCCATGCTTGGCCTCATCGCTCGGCGGTTGATCCAACTGCCGGTGATCATCTTCGTCGTCTACACCGTCACGTTCGTGCTCGCCTGGCTCGTCCCCGGGAATCCCCTCGAATCCCCGGACGGCCGACGCCCTGACCAGGCCGTGGTTGACGCGATGCTGGCGCAGTACAAACTGGATGATCCCGTCGCGTTCTACTTCGACTATCTCGGTAAGGCAACGGGGATCTCATACGTCTTTGGCGATGCGCCTTACCCGTTCGACCTTGGCCCCAGCCTCAGCCATTCGGACTGGACGGTGAACGAGATCCTCGCCGCCGGGCTCCCGGCCTCGATCTCTCTCGGCCTCGCGGCGATCCTCATCGCTTTGGTCCTTGGGCTCCTCGCCGGAGTGATTGGAGGCTTGAAACCGAACACGCCCCTGGATGCTGGGACGCAGGTGCTCGCCGTGGTCGGGATATCGCTACCGACCTTCGTGATCGGCGCGATCCTGCTCATCCTTTTTGCGGTGAAGTTGCGCCTATTCCCCATCGGCGGCTGGGGCGATCTCCAACACCTGGTGCTTCCTGCCTTCGCGCTCTCGCTTCCCTTCGCCGCCTATATCGCGCGGCTCACCAGGTTCGGAATGATCGACGAGATGCGGAAGGACTACATCAGGACCGCACGGGCCAAAGGGCTGCCGGAGCATCGGGTCGCGCTCGGCCACGCCCTCCGGAATGCGTTCCTTCCGGTGCTCAGCTACCTCGGACCCGCGACCGCCATCGCGATGACCGGCTCGTTCGTCGTCGAAAAAGTGTTCGCCGTGCCGGGCATCGGTCGTAACTTCGTAGACGCCGTCATGGCGAAGGACATCACCCTGATCATGGGCGTGGTCCTCGTCTATTCGACTTTGCTGGTGCTGTTCAACCTGATCGTCGACGTGCTCTACAGTTGGATCGACCCGCGAATCTCACTCTGACTCCGCCGCCCGGACTCAGGCGGGGGCAAGTGATTCCTGAACCTCCGCAAGTAATCGACGCTCCATCGATTCGTCACGGCCGACCGGCGTCCAAAGACCGGAACTCCGAGTGGTTCCGTCATCCGGCGGAATGGTCTCCAGCGGATTGGTGCTGTAAGAACGGCCGATGCGGCTCCAAGCACTGCGGCGAGCCCCCGCTCGATGCGCCCGCTCGACGTAGACCCAGACCCGAACTTCGACCGGCCCCTCGAAGGTGGTGAGATCCGTCAAACGCATCTCGCCCTCGAGCGATCCGGGCAGTGGCGCGCCCACGAGTTCTTCGTCGCCATCCGGTTCTGGCGGGATGAAGTCAACGGGGAGGAATTCGAATCTCACTCGACGACGCTGCTTGTGGAGTGTGTTCTCGCCCCACTGTTGAAGACTCGAATTGTCGACTCGCCAGGGCTCGATCACGCTGCCAGCGATACGGGGCCTTCCTTCGATGACGCCGCCGACCCGATCCGACACCAACGGTGGCATTCCAGCCTTGCGGGCCGCCTGGCCGGCGGCGTCGAACGCATCGTCGTATTGACCGGATTGGAGTTCGAGTCGGTCTGGCCCCTTCGCAGTGCATCCAACGCCCAACCCGGGCAGGAGCAAGGCGGACAGGAGGGCCGGGAAGAGGCAGCGAAATTTGATAGGGGCAGAGGGTCCTGAGGGCATGTTGTGAAGATTATCGCACCTCCGACGACTCCGGGGGAGATTGAAACTATCCGCTTCAGACGCAACTCAGACCCGATCTTCTGCGAACTGACCTCTTGGTAGAACCAATCCCCTTTCTCGAACGTCAAACAACTGGACCAAGCAGTTCGATTCTCCGGGTAGAAAAAGATTATCGGTTCCATATTTCGCGCCTCCACCTTGACCCGGAAGCCCTTTGTAATACCCTCTTCAGGGGGTATTTCGACCCAACCTGCCGTGGCCACGCAGGCTCAGATCCAGTCGCGAGCATGATCCCCCCAACGGTGATTCAGATCCCATGATTCAAAGATTCCTCGATATGAACCGCAAGCCCCGGTTGATCACATCCATCTTCATTGGATCGATCGTGGTGACCGCGATGGTGGTCCCGCTGGCAACCGCCGCCAAGGGTGGCGGCCGAGGAGATCAACAGAAGACGCTCCCGACATCACTCGAAGACTTCATGGCCCCTGGGACGCAGCCCAATTCCGACACGAACGAGTTCCGAGGCATCGTCTCGTCGGTGAACTGCATGTTCTGCCACGCCGATTACGGCCTCGAGACCCCTCCCTACGACACTTGGGTCGTCAGCCTGATGGCCCAGTCCGCCCGGGACCCCGTCTTCCATGCCGCCTTCACCATCGCGAATCAGGACGCGGACAAGGCCGGCTCGTTCTGCATCCGTTGCCATGTTCCCGCGGCGCACTATCGCGGCGACGGTGATTCCTCCGAGATCCCAGAGTTCGACGTCGAGATGATGGACGGCATCAACTGCCACTTCTGCCACCGCGTGGTCAATCCCGCCGGCGGCGCGATGGGATACGAAGGCGATATCGCCGATCCAGATACGGCGATCCTCGCGGATCTCGCCGCCGCAGGACACCTGCCCGTCTCGATCGGCAACGGCCAGAACATCGTCGATCCGGACGATGTCCGCCGGGGTCCCTACGACGACGTCCCGGCCAACTATCACGGATACGACCAAGACGGTGTGCAGATCCGAATCGTCACGTCACCGTTCCACCGGGACAGCGCGTTCTGTGGCAGCTGTCACGATGTGAGCAACCCGGTCTTCGTCCTCGACACCGCTTCCGGACAGGGTGAGCTCTCGGTGATGGGCACGGAACACCCGACCCACGACATCTACGACATGGTTGCAGAGCAGCGAACCTACTCCGAGTGGCTCAACAGTGATTTCGCCGACGGCGGCGTGGTCTTCGAAGATGGCCGATTCGGCGGCGCGCTCCCCGATGACGCCGCGATCTCCAGTTGCCAGAACTGCCACATGCCCATCCAGGTCGGTGGCGCCTGCAGCTTCTATGAAGGCCCCCCATTCTTCGAACGTCCTGACGTCGGCGCCCACGCCTTTGCGGGTGGAAACACCTGGGTGCTCGACGCGATCGCGGAAGCGGCCGGCATGGATGCCGAGTACTACGGTCTCACCGAAGATCGCCTCGACGCCGCCAACGCTCGCACCGCGCAGATGCTCCGCGATGCCAGCGACATGGAACTCGTGGTCAATGGCGATTCCCTCGACGTCCGAATCATCAACCAGGGCGGGCACAAACTCCCGACCGGATACAGCGAAGGCCGCCGGATGTGGCTCAATGTTCGATTCTTGGACGCCAATGGCGACCTCGTCATCGAACACGGCGCCTACGACCTGGACACCGCGGAACTCCATGAGACCGACACCAAGGTCTACGAGAAGACGATGGGCATCAGCGCAGACCTTGCGAAGGTGGTCAACCTCCCGGCCGGCGAGTCGACCCACCTGGCCTTGAACAACGAGGTGCTCTTCGACAATCGGATTCCGGCCCGCGGATTCACCAACGCAGCCTACGCCGCGTTTGGCGGTGCTCCGATGGGCGCCATCTACGAGGACGGCCAGTACTGGGATGACACTTCCTTCGACGTTCCCGAGGGAGCTGCCGAAGCCGTGGCGACCCTTTACTTCCAGACCAGTTCCCGCGAGTACATGGAGTTTCTCCGCGACGCCAACGTCACCGATGACCGCGGCCAGGTCGCCTACGACCTCTGGGTCTCCAACGGCAAGAGCGCCCCACTGGCGATGGACGTGATGAGCATCGCACTCGTCACGGAAGTGCCCGGCGATCTCAACGGCGATGGATACGTGTCCGGCGCCGACGTTGGTTTACTGCTGGTCCAATGGGGACCGTGCAAGGGTTGCAGCGCTGATTTCAACGGCGATAACATCGTGGACGGCGCCGACTTCGGCATCCTCCTGACGTACTGGTTCGGTTGATACGTCCAACGAATGCAATCGGCCTCGGTATCTCACTCCATGAGATGCCGAGAGATGCCATGAGATGCCATGAGATGCCATGAGATGCCGAGAGATGCCGAGAGATGCCGAGGCCGGTTTTTTCGTATTCGCAGGCGAACGTGTTGCGACGATCGCCACGCTTCGGGGTCAGCGGGTCCCGGCGAGTCGGCGGACGGTCATCATGAACGACCGCTTCATGCTCGCATGCATTCCAAACACGATGAAGCCGTAGAGGACTGCCGCGACGGCAGCTCCGATCAACATCGAAAGCCCTCCGACATCCCCTTCGCGGACCGTCTCGGAGATCGTTGCTTCGGGGAGAAAAGCCGCCCCAACCAAGTTGAACGGACTGATCGCGGAAACCGCTGAACCAAGAAACGGAATGCCGTTTCCACTTGCAAAACCGCAGAGCCCGATCACCCCGGTCACGGCAAAGACCACCATCACCGCCGCCACCACCGAGCCGATCGTGCCCTTGCTTCGAATCGACCATTGCAAGCCGACCATCACGGTGAAAGCGACGAACGCCGGCATGAGCAGCGTCATGCCGAAGACGGCGCCCCAGTTGAGAAGCGGCACCGACTCTGACGCCGTACCCACCGAAACGACCGCGATCGTGGCTTCGGGCCTGGCCAGCGCGTAGATCCAGGCGATCAACATGCAGACCACGGGGACCACGAGCATCGGCAACAGGTACTGGATGAGCCCGCGGAGTTTTCCGGCGATATAGGGACCGGGCTGGATGGGCGTGGTGAGAATGAGGTCCAGCGTGCCATCCTCACGTTCTCGACTCACCGCGGTGGCACTCATGTTGACCGCCGCCAGCACCACGATGGTGATCTCCGCGGCGACAATGGCCAGCAGGGTCACGCGAAGATCCATGATGGTCATCGCACCGACATGGAAGATCCAAAGCGAGACCAGCGTCGCCGTCGCTCCGGCCGCAATGAACCCCCACCGTCCGATCACACCCGCCAACGAGAGCGTGCGCGAACTCGTCTCACGCCAGGCGATCGGATTCTGACTCGGCACCCGCGGCGCCCGGCCTTCGCCTTCGGCGCCGCCCAGTCGAAGCATCGTTCGGTACCAGGGCGTCTGTCCGGCCTTGGCGCCGATCACTCGAAGTCGCAGCGTGGAATATGCGACCAGGAATACACTCAGGAGGATCGAAGACCAGACGAAAGCGCTGACCGGAGAGCCGAGCCACCAGCGACGCAGTACCGATCCGTCGACGTCGGACTCGACCGGTACGTAACTGTTGCTCAACAGCAGGCTTTCCAGCGCCAGAAAAGGATTCAATGGCGTCATGATCGTCGTGGCGGACGCCAGACTTCCGACGGAGACGGGCGTCCGAAGCCGATTGTCGATCAACCAAGTCAGAAACAGGTAGACGACGACCGAGACGTAGAAGGCGAATACCGCCCGCCGACCCGCCGTTCGAGTCACGCTAAGCGTGACGGCGACCGACGCCACGACCAGAGCGCTGCATCCTGCAACGAAGTAGCTCAGCACGATCGATTCGCCGGGGACGCCACCGAAGGATTGGATGAAGAGGAACAAGGGGAGCGACGAGAAGAGCAATGCGAGGATGAAGAAGAGTCGCCCGAACAGGTTGCCTAGGACGATCTGCATCGAGTTCAAAGGCGTGGTGAGGAGGATGTCCCACGTCCGTGGGTTGGCCTCCTGCGCGATCGCACCGGCCATGAAGACTGGCGTCAACAGACAGATCAGCAAGACCTGCCCGAACGCCACGATCGTGAATGCAGAAGCGCCACGTTGGGCCAACTCACGAAGACTTGCCGCCGGCCCGAGCAAGGCCAGAAGGAGGGAGGCGATCAGAATGGCGAGATAGCCGCTTCGCAGGTAGAGGTGCCGGATTCGAGTCGATCCACCCTGAATGAGCCGAACGCAGATCGGATTGGTGAGAAGGAGACTGAGGAACCACTCGATGGGAGCTGGCATGGCGACACGATCCTTGAATCAGAGCTCGAATTCGATTCGGGCGCTCAAAAAGTGCGATCTCCGACGCTCAGCGCCGAAATCGGCTGGCTCTTGACAGCCTCGATCGCTCGGCAATACTACAGGGGCATTCCCGGTACGGCCCGCGTGGCGGACCGCCGGTTCATACGGCAATCCCGGCCTGGTGGCTGGGTGACGTCCGATCTCTCGTTCGACGGTTTGAATTCGCGCTTCTGCCATCTTTTGGCCGAATGCCGAGGAGAACGTTGGACGACAGGTCCCCGAACTCACGGTGGTTTTAGTCCTCCTGAGTGCGATTCGCTCGATCAAGAGAGCGAAGGCGACCTGAATAGATTGATCTTTGATTTCTGCGTGTTCAGCGAGTATCCCCTCTCACCGACCGGAGTCATTTAGAGCCGAGCAATGACCTTTCCTGCTCGAAGACCACGTTCTCCCGAATTGGCCCGACAGAGCATTATTCACTTTCGTTTTGGCCCATTTCACATGGTCTGCTCCATCGATATCCGGTCGAGCTCGAAGAAATCTTCGAGCAGAATTCCGCTGAACGACTGAAATTAGAGCCTCGTCACCTTCCGCTCAAGACTTCTCAGTCTTGAATGGCCGTTTCTGAGCGGAGAGTGACATGTTCCAACACCCCATAATTCTCGCGATCGAAGCCCAGGACCTGGCGATTGCCGGTGGTGCTGCCGCCATCGGAGCGATCGCCGCCTGGCTGTTCATCGCAGCCACCACCGCCAAGTCCATCTCAACGGCCAAGGCCGAGGCTGGGACCATCGTCGAAGCAGCCCGGAGCGAGGCTCAAGCCGCCGCTCGGGCCATCGAGGCTGAAACTGAGGCCACGGTGCAAGAACGTCGGAAAGCCGTCGAGAAGGACGCTACGGAGATTCTCCGCGATGCCAAGGAGGCCCAAGCCCGGGCAAACAAGCGGGAGGAGACGCTGGACAACAAACTCTCGCAATTGACCCGCCGGGAAGAGAAATTTGAGGTCAAGGAGGGCCGTCTCGAGGACCTCACCACCGAGCGGGAGGCGTTGGTCGCGAAGGCAGCCAAGGCTGCTGAAGATCTCAAGGACCGCCTCGCCGCGGCCGCTGATATGAGTCGAGAAGAAGCAAGATCGCATCTTTTCGAGGAAATTCGGCTCGATTCCCAGCATGAAGCCGCCAAGATCGAGCAAGAAGTCATCGAGGAAGCGGAGAATAACGCCCGTGATAAGAGCCGTGAAATCACGCTCCTGGCCATCCAGCGGTACGCCGCCGAGAATGTCAGTGATTCCACCGTTCGCGCGGTGAAAATCCCATCGGATGACCTCAAGGGGCGAATCATCGGCCGCGAAGGTCGAAACATCCGAGCCCTCGAAAAGGCGACTGGCGCCGACATCATGGTCGACGATACGCCCGGCGTCATCAGCGTCTCCTGTTTCGACCGAGTCCGACAGGCGATCGCGGCCGAGAGCCTTCAGAAGCTCGTGGCAGACGGGCGAGTCCATCCCTCACGGATCGAAGAGGTCGTCGCCCAGACCAAGCGCGACATCGAGGAGCGAATCAAGCAAACCGGGCAGGACGCCTTGGTGGAAGCCAACATTCGTGGCGTCCATCCCAAGATCGCCGAAGCGATGGGCAAGATGCAGTTCCGAACGAGTTACGGCCAGAACATCCTTCGCCACTCGATCGAAGTCGCCTTCCTCTGCCAGATGATCGCCGACCAACTCGGCCTCGATGGCACGATCGCCCGACGTTGCGGTTTCCTCCATGACATCGGGAAGGCGATGGACCACGAAATGGAAGGCGGCCACCCCGCCATCGGCATGGAATTCGCCAGGAAGTTCGGCGAGAAGTCCGAGGCGGTCCTGAATGCGATCGGCGGCCACCACAGCGATATCCCGGCGACGACGCCGTACACCGCGATCGTCATGGCAGCCGATGCCGTCAGTGGCGCTCGACCCGGTGCCCGACGCGAATCGATGGAGATGTACGTCAAGCGGCTCGAGCAACTCGAGGGAATCGCGACCGAACAGCCGTTCGTCGACGAAGCTCATGCCATTCAAGCGGGGCGCGAAGTCCGCGTCATCCTCGATGCGAAGAGAGCCGACGATGCCACGGCTCATAAGATCGCCAGAGATGTTGCCAAGCGGATCGAGGACGAAATGACCTTCCCAGGCGAGATCAAGGTCACGGTACTTCGAGAGGTGCGAGCAGAAGCCATCGCCAGATAGGACTTCCGATGATGCGTGATGCAGGGAACGCCGCGATCAGCGATTCCGGGAACGACGCCATGCTCGCCGGGGTCGTCGAGAAGTGGCCCGTTGATCCGCGGAAAGCCGGGGATGCCGTTCTTCAGTATCGAACGATGCCCCTCTTTACCATCGCCTTGAAGGGAGTCGCCGGGCTGATCCTCCTCACCCTGGCGATCATCACGATCTTCGGGGCCTGGAATTCGCTCGGGCTCCCCGAGGCCCATCCTGCCTTCGGATACATCCTGCTCGTCGTGGCGGCCATCATCCCCTTTGAGTTGGGCCGCCAGTTCCGCGTTCGAAGACGCATGCGGTGGGTCACCCTCGCCCTCTCCGAGCATGGCACTTCAACCTGCCCGCAGTGCGGGACCGTGCCATTCGAAGCCGCGTCGTGTTGCCGGCTCGCCCCGGAAGGATGGTCACGGCTGGACCTTTACGGCTTCTGGCACGAAATCGGGGCTAAGAGACGTGACCCTCCCGTCGGAGGGACTCGAACCCTGCGCGACCTGGGGATTACCACCCGCCGGTCTCGATCCGAAGCCGAGCGGACCAAGGAGGCATGGCAGCGCGGCCGCGGGCGACTCGGAACCTCCTTGAAGCAGCCCCTTGCGAAGCCGGGGCAGCAGTCGATTCGATTGATCCTCGGGTGGTGGAAGGCACTCTGGCCCCTGCTCTTCGTTCCCATCGCAGTCGTGGCCGTGGTCCCGCTCGTCACCCGAGGCGGACCGATCGGCGCGGGAAGCCTGGTGTTCCCAGGGCTGATCGGCATCGCCGCGATCTGGGGCATCCGCGAGTCGATCAAGCGACTCCGATCGATCCCACGGGCGGGTGGCCGGACTTTGCCGCGATGTGCCGGGTGCGGATATCGACTCCATCCTCCGTTCCCGGATCGATGTCCCGAGTGTGGCGAGAACCTCGACGAGCCAGAAGCGGTATCCCTCCTGCCTCAGCCGCGGGACGAATGAACTCATCACAACGGGACCGGGAACGCAATCTCGCTCAGTCCCGTTCGACCCACTGCCGCCACCAGTCGATGAAGGCCGGAACACCGATCTCCACCGGCGTGCGCGGCGCCCATCCGAAATCCCGCCGCATCGGCTCGACGTCCGCGGCACTCGCCTCGACGTCGCCGGGCTGTTTGGGCAGCAGGATCGTCTCGGCCTTCCGACCCATGGCCTCTTCGATGAGTCCGACGAATCGAAGCAGGTCGACGTTGGTGTCATTGCCAAGGTTGTACAGCCGGAACGGCGCATCACTTCGATCCAAACGTGGATTCGCCGGATCGAAGTCCGGATCCGCCGCCGCGGGCTGATCAAGCACTCGAAGCACACCGTCGACCACGTCGTCGACCCAGGTGAAGTCGCGCCGATGACGGCCGTGGTTGTAGAGTTCGATCGGACGACCGGCCCGAATCGCATCGGCGAACTTCCAGAGCGCCATGTCGGGACGTCCCCATGTCCCGTAGACACTGAAGAACCGCAGGCCGGTGGTCGGAATTCCGTACAACCGAGCATATCCGTGGGCCATCAACTCCGCGCTTCGTTTCGTCGCCGCGTAGAGGGACAGAGGATGATCAACCGGATGTTCCGTCGCGAACGGCATCATCTCGTTCAAGCCGTAGACCGAACTGCTACTGGCGAAGACGAGGTGAGAAGTCTCGATCGCGCGGGCGAGTTCGAGGATCACGAGCGTCGCCGCGAGGTTCGCGTCGAGATAGGCAAAAGGCTGCTCGATGGAGTGACGCACGCCGGCCTGCGCCGCGAGATGGACGATCCGATCGATGCCTCGATCTCGAAGCGAGTGGACAACGGCTTGATCCGAAAGATCCATCTTCTCGAAGGCGAACCGATCGTGAGCCTGCAGCCGTTCGAGCCTTGCCGACTTGAGCGCCGGGTCGTAGTAGTCGTTGAGCGAGTCGACCCCCAGCACGTCATCCCCCCGCGCCAGGAGCGCTGTGGCGACGTGATATCCGATGAAGCCGGCAGCACCGGTGACGAGGATCTTCACGTGAGGAGGTCTCAAGGGGGTGGTTGGAAACACAGCGACACCGACGACGCACGGTGCCCCCACCATGGTACGAAGTCGCACCAAAACGACCATCCATCGGTTCATCCCCGGATTTGGGGAGACTGCCCCCACCAACCGGCCACTCAGCAGAGGTATCGTGCCTTCGGGGTAATCCACCCCACCACTCGTCTTTTTCCGGAGACCCTTGATGAACCTGACGACCACCACCCGCATCCTGGCTTCCAGCCTGATCCTCTGTGCCGCCCCATGGGCCTTGGCGACCGAGCGGCCCATCGCCGCCGAGGACTCCGGAACCAGCGTCACGATCTACTCCTCCGCGGATCCCGGCGGATTCGATCCCCAGCGATTCATCGACCAGCAGCGCAACGGGAACAACTCGTCATACGCCTGGCAGGTCCCGGGATTCGGTGTGGTCCGGCAGACCCGCGAATTCGAACTCACAAACGGACTGAACGAAGTTTCGTTCACCGACGTGGCGGCATTTCTGGACCCCACCACCGTCGGTTTCAAGGACCTCACCGACGCAAAGACATCCGTGCTCGAACAGGCCTTCAAGTTTGATCTGGTCAGCCCCTCCAAGTTGCTCGAGAAATTCCTCGACCAACCGATCAAGGTCACGATCAACGAAGGCGATCAATCTCGAACGATCTCCGGCGAGCTCCTCTCCTCGACCCAGGGGAAGCTGGTGATCCGCACCGCGACCGGCCTCGAGATGATCGACGCCAATGACGCTCGCGTCTCGCTTGGAGAGCTTCCGGAGGGATTCCTGACCAAGCCGACTCTGGTCTGGCTGCTGACCGCGGGGAAGGCCGGCAAGCACGAGATTCAATCGACGTATCAGACCGCCGGTATCACTTGGCGAGCGGACTACAACCTCGTACTCAACGACGATGACACCGCCGCGGATCTCACCGCCTGGGTGACGCTGCTGAATCTCTCGGGCATCGCCTACCCCGACGCGACATTAAAACTCGTCGCCGGCGACGTCCAGCGCATCGAACCGAGGGGATACGTGGGAGGCCGCTCCATGAGAGGCGGAGAGATGATGATGGCGGATTCCAAGCAGGGATTCGAAGAGAAATCCTTCTTCGAGTACCACCTGTACACGCTTCCTCGCAAGACCACCATCGCCAACAACAGCACCCAGCAGTTGACTCTCTTCCCCGCGGTCTCGGGAGTGAAAGTCTCAAAGGAGCTTCTCTACGACCCAACGTCCGCGAGAGGATGGAACAACGAGCCGTACATGAATCCTGGTTTCGTCCCCAGCGGTTCCGACAAGATTGGAGTCTTCGTCGCCTTCAAGAACGACAAGAAGAACCGTCTGGGCGTTCCGCTTCCGAAGGGACGAATCCGTGCCTACAAGCAAGATTCTGCGGATGGCTCACTGGAATTCGTGGGTGAGGACCTCATCGATCACACCCCTCGAAATGAGACGGTTCGAATCAAGCTGGGGAATTCCTTTGATGTGGTCGGCGAACGCAAAGTTGTTGACTTCAAAATCGACAAGGCCCGAAAGACCATGACCGAAACAATCGAACTTCAGGTTCGCAACCAGAAGGACGTGATCCAGAACGTCGTGGTCCGCGAGCATCTCTACCGATGGCGCAACTGGGAGATGACCGAGCGGAACCTTCCCTTCGAGAAGATCGATGCCAACACCATCGAATGGCGACTCTCCGTCGCGCCCGAAGGCGAAAAGACGATCCGCTACACCGTTCGTTACACCTGGTGAGCTTTGAGACCAAACCGGCTCGCTGAAGTCGCCGCCCTCATCCCTCCGGTGGTTGGGCGGCGTCTTTGCTTGTGGGCCCGCCGTGACGGCAAGCCCGATACAGGGCGAGCAGCGTCTCTGGGCGAAGTTGCTCCGGACGCAGGATGGGATCGAATCCTGGCGGAATCCGGTCTCGACCGAGGATCGTTCCGATCTGCTTCCTTCGTGTCCGGAAGAGATCACCAACGAAATCAGCGAAGGCCTCGGGATCCTCGACGCCATGATCACGGTTTGGAACGATCGCCACCACCGCACTGGTGACCTTGGGCTGCGGCCAGAAGCAGCCAGGTGGCACCACCGTCACTCGTCGAATCGATCCGAGCACCGCAGTGATCGCCGAGATCGGGCCATATTCCCCTCCCCCGGAGCTGGCGGCGAGTCGGTCCGCGACCTCCTTCTGGATCAGCGCGACCTGCCCCAGACAATTCGGGCGGCGAATGAGGAGATCCATCAGGAGTGGCGTCGCCGCCTGATACGGCAGATTGGCCACCATACGAAACGGACGGTCGCCGATTGCCTCGAGAATCTCCGGCGACAGGTGCCGTCGCCGATCCAGGCAATCACCGAGGACCAGGTGGACACGGTCTCCGAGTCTCGACTCCACGATTGAAGCCATCTCTCGATCGATCTCGGACGCGATCACCTCGGCCCCTGCTTCTACCAACGCCTCGGTGAGCGTGCCGGTGCCGGGCCCGACCTCGAGGACGACATCACCGGGCGAGACCTCCCCGGCCTCAACGATCTTCCGAAGCTGGTTGTGATCGTGAAGGAAGTTCTGGCCCAACCGATAGCGGGGCGACAATCCGCGAGACGCCAGCAGTTCTTTGATTTCGGTCAACGTCTGCATGGTCGCTCGATCAGATGATTACAAATGCTTGCTCAGACGTTGCGTTGAAAACGCATCTCGATCCGATTCCCGGGCGGAATCACGTTCACTTCGGTCATATACGCTCGCATGAGCATCAGGCCTCGACCCGACGGAATCTCCAGATTCTCATCCTCGGTCGGATCCGGAACTGCCTCGGGATCGAAACCGCTTCCTTCGTCCTCGATCGAGACCTGCAGGTCGGATGGACTGATCGCGTGGGTGATCTTCACCGTCTTCCTTGGATCACCCTCATTGCCATGCCGAAACCCGTTGGCGATCGCCTCCTCCATGGCAAGGCGAACTGCGAAGATCTGGCCCTCGTCATACTTGCTCTTCTTCAGCGCATCGAAGAACGCGGCCTCGAACGCCTTGAGGCCTGCGGTGTCGCCATGCTGGAGGATCGTCTCACCGACCAGCGACACCTCGGCATCCTCGTCCGACGGATTCATTCCATTTGGCGCCATGCGTACCTCGTTGCGGACGCGATTCAATCGAAGACTCGGCATGGGATCGCATCGGCGATCTTGATCCGACCGTCAGGCGAACGCCGACAGACCTTCCGCGGTCGTGTCATGAATTTGGAACAGCCGGTCAAGCCGCGTGATCTGGAATATCTCGAGAATCTTCGGGTCGATGTCCGAGAGATGCAGCTCTCCGTCTTTTGACTTGACTCGGTTACTCACCGTAATCAGGGCGCCGAGCGCGGCGGATGAAAGATGGGCGACGTCCCGGAATGAAATCAGAAGGCGAGGCGTATCCTGAGCGTCGACGATTTCTCCGAGCGCGTCGCCGATCTGCTGGATGTTCGCCTCGTCGAGGATGTTTTGCTCGATGAATTCGACCCGGGTGACTCCGTTCTGGTCGCTCACTCGTAGTCCGGCGGATTCTGGATTCATGGTCGCGCTCCTGCTGATTGAGATGCCAGCGTAATTGGACGGTGGCGGGGATTCAACCTCGAGGCCTTGCCCGCGTCCATCGGGTCGGCTCGTTGGAACGAGAACCGCCGTGACGATTCTTCGTCACGGCGGAACATTTTCTCGTGAATACCCGATCGATCAGTAACCGAGGTAGGACCCGGAGCCGATCTGATCTTCCAAGCCCGGGAAGAGGATGGCCTCGTTCTCCTGCTGGATGATGATTTCGGGTCGGACCAGAAGAAGCGTGGTCAGTTCGACCTTCTCGCTGGCACGGTTGGTGAAGAGACGGTTGAGCCACGGGACCTTCGAAAGGACCGGGACGCCGACTTCGATTTCGAACTCCGCGACCTTTCGCTGGCCGCCCAGAAGAGCCGTGCCCTTGTCGGGAACGCTGACCGTGGTGGCGATCTGCGTACCTTCGAGTTCCGGAAGCTGAATCTCACCTGCAAAGTTCGAGGCACGACCAAAGTCCGAGCCGCCGCCCGCTGCACCGGTGACCGGAATGGTCCGGAACTGAACGTTCTCGTTGAGACCGAACTGCACCGTCATGGTGACGTATCGCCGATCCGCGGAGATCACACCTTCAACATCAAGGACGAAGCCCTGATACACGACCCCGGGAATCGGCTGGAAGGCACCTGAGTTGTCGCCCGTGACTGGAACGAGGTTGGAGATGTACGTGGTCGCCTTGGCAACCGCGATCCAAGCTCGCTGGCCGTTGAAGAGCGTCAGACGAGGTGCCGTGAGAATCACGTTTCGCTGGTCGGCCTGTGTGGCCTGCACCAGAAGGTCAACCTGCACGTCATCCAAGAAGCTGACGCCGACGGTCAAGGCCGGGTTCGCCAGAGCCGCCACACCAAGTGCACCACGGACAGCGGTGCCTGCAAGTGTGTCGATCAGGGCGTTGGATTGCTGGTTCACTCCGACCATGCCCCAACCGCTTGAAGCTTCACCGTTGGCATATTGCGTACCGCGCTTCATCTGTCGAATCGGCGACCCGACGGCACCCGTCTGGTACTCGATGCCGGTACCAGCGGCATTGGGAATGCCGAAGGCCGCGCCGTATGCCGTCGTGTTCTCGAAAGTCGTATCTTGGCCGAGACCACTGAAGATCACCGCTTCCTTTGGTGTTCCAGCCGGGCCTGCCTGGTTGGCACCGTAAAAGAAGTCCGACAGCTGCATCGAGGGATCAACCGCCCGAGCGGCGTCGAACATGCCGTTGTTGGTATTGAAGTAGATGTCGAAGTCGACACCGATCTGCTCAAACCACTCCATCGCCACGTTAATCAGGCGTCCTTCGATGTTGATCTGAAGGGCGCGAATCGTACGCAGTTGGCTGAGAAGGCCTTCGATCTCGCGGTGATTCTTCGGCGTGTTGGTGATGATCAGGTTGCCGTTGAGCTCCTGAAGCGAACCCGTGTCGCCACCCAAGTCACGCCAGCCTTCGGGATCGACCTGCTCCTGAATGATCGTGACGATCTGTTCGATCAGTTCTTCGCGATCCTTCCGGTCAGGCTCGCCTTCGGGGTTGCCGAAGGGGGCACCGCCGCCGCCTTGCCGCCGCCGCATGTCATTACTTCGATGCAGTCGCAGGGACCTCCTTCCACCCCCCCGATGGTAATGCCCCCGCCGCGCCCACTACTGTCGCCACCGCTTCCCTTCCCGGCAGTGGAGCGGAGCGGGCACCTTTTCTTCGATGAAAACGCGCACTCGGCTTTCCGCGCTGCCTCG
>JAPKCC010000108.1 GCA_028823105.1 Phycisphaerales bacterium
GGATTCTAGCAGGACGCGGCCGGGAGTCGATAATCGTGGTGGGGGCTTTCAAGGGGGTCTTCCAGATCGGTGACTCGGAATCCGGCCGGGCGTCGAACCCATGGTCAATGGAGGTGCGTATGGCTCGTCGATCGCGATTCAAGAAGGTGGTTGCGGGGCTCGGAATCGGGGCTGCCGTGGTCGGCGTCCTCACGCTGGTCGGCTGCGTCCGGACCTCGGGCGGAACCTGGTACTTCGACGAGGCGCCTTTGCCGGAGGCCTGGCCGGAGCTCACGCCCGTCGACTCGGTCGAGATCCGCGAGTACCCGGCCTACCGGGCCGCGGTGGTGACCGACGACAGCACATCGGCTGGCCAGAGCCAGATGTTCGGTCCGCTCTTCCGGCACATCAGTTCGAACGACATCCCGATGACCGCGCCGGTCGACATGACCTACGAGTCTTCGGGCGACGCGACCGCCGACGACCGCATGACCGCGATGGCGTTTCTCTATCGCACGCCGGACCTCGGTCCACTCGGGAACGACGGGGTCGTCAAGGTCGAGGATGTCGCGCCGCAGGCATACGTGAGCACGGGCGTGCGCGGCTCCTACAGTGACGATCAGTTCGCCGACGGCTTGGCGCGGGTCCGCGCATGGCTCGACGAACATGGGGAATGGCGGCCGGACGGGCCGCCTCGATACCTCGGCTACAACAGCCCGTTCGTCCCTTGGTTCTGGCGGTACGGCGAAGTGCAGTTGCCGGTGGTTCGCGACGCCGCGAAGGAGTAGCGTCGAGCGTCCCGGACGGCGATCGGTAGGCCAAGGGCGGACCATGCGCCGGTCCGCATCCGGGGACGTCGTTCTAACGCAGCGAGGCCGAGGCCGGCACCCGCGGGGTCATCCAAAACAGAGCTTCGTCTCGGTGACGAAGCGCTTCGGTTCTGCGTGGGCTCGGGTGGGTTCGGGTGGGTTCGGGGCGTGGTGGAGAGTCGGTACGGCATCGAGCGTTTCTCGTGAGGAATTTCAAAGGCGAGCGGTGCCGGCTCGCGGCAGACCTCGGCCATTTGACGGATCGCAGCCTACGACGAAGGCGACGCGAAGCCATGGTGGGACACCTGTGCGGCACTGCATGCAGGCGATTCGGCCGGTACCGTGGATTGAAACGAGTTGTCAGGACGATCCTGGCTTTCGTGGCGTCAGCGAACTCTTCAGGGAGATTTCATCATGTTCACCGTCGACCATTCGTCTCGGACTGCGATCTGCATTCTCGCCGCCACGCTGATTGGCGTGGGAGGGCTCATCGGATGTGCCTCGTCGCCGGCCCACGACGCGGGGAGCATGGTCGAAGTGAAGCCCGACGTCCTTCGAGTGCTGGCGTGGAACGTTCTCCACGGCGCCAATGATGTCGCGGACGGTCCGGAGAAAGCGCTCGCGGTGATTAAAGAGTCAAGAGCGGACGTCGTGCTCATGCAGGAGAGCTACGACATCAAGGGTGACCGGCCAAAGGTCGGTGCCTGGCTGGCCGAGCAGCTCGGCTGGAACCAGTGGCAGGGTGACAGCCCTCACCTGTGCATTCTTACTCGCTACGACATTGCCGAGACGTTCGCGCACGAGCCGTGGCACGGCGTCGGCGCCCGGCTGGTCGACGATGCAGGCCGGTCGTTCATCGCCTGGAGCATCTGGCTCGACTATCGCGCCTACATCACCTATGAACTTCGCGATGATCCGGACATGTCGGATGCGGATGTGATCGCGTTGGAGTCGGTCGATTCGAAACGCCTTCCGGAAGCGACTCGAATCATCGCTCGGCTCAAGGCGCTCGGTCAGTTGGAGAGCCCGATCCCCGTGCTCGTGGGCGGCGACTGGAACACGCCCTCGCATCTCGACTGGACGCTCGATACGTCGCGGGTCTACAAGCGGCGGCGAGATCTGCCGCTTCCGGTGAGCCTCGCCATGAAGGATGCGGGCTTCACGGATACCTATCGCGTTGTCGAGCCGAACCCCGTCCAATCACCCGGCCTCACCTGGTCGCCCATGTTTCGGATGAGCGGCGGGAAGGACCAAGGCTTCGAACGAATCGATCGCGTGTATCTCAAGGATCCGGTGATCGATGGTTCCGGAGGCGTCGATCGGACCGAGCCGCGGACGGCCGCGACGCTGCAACCCCGACGTGCGGAGGTCTATCCCCTGGTCTGGGAGTCCGACGAGATCCCGGTGCTTGAACGATCTTTCCCCTCCGATCACGGGGCAGTCCTGATCGAATTCGGTTGGGTGACGAGCCGGTCGCGATGATCGCAATCGATCCGCAAGGGATCCTGCTCGGCCAATAGAAGCTGCTTCTCGGACGGGATGCCGTCTTCTGGTGCCCAATCTGGGCGGAATTCACATTTCAGGCATCTCTGAGGGGAACATTTTCGTATCCTTGACGTACTCAGATGGGGCAGAGGGACATCCGCGTCAAACCGGATGCTGCCTCTCCGGCAAACTGGTTCTGTTTCCAGCAGCTGGAGAATCTGGGAAAAGGGAGCCCGTATCGTCGATTCGTCGACGCCATGCGGGCAAAGGGAATGCACATGCCTCGCCCGAAACGGCGGGGCATGTGCGATTTTGCATCGGCGGGCTTCAAGACCCCTGAATAGGAAACAGCGCAGAATCTGCGAGACGGCGGCTGTTTTCGTAGAGGTTTGGAATTCACTTAGACGATGTGTTTCAGGTGAACCTTGAAATCAAAGACAAGAAGGCAACCAAGGCGATGCATGCAGGCGAGCCAAGGAAGCCGCTGGCGTTCCACTTCGACTCGTCGATGATGGTCTGGCTGGTCCCGCTCCTGCTGGTCACCGCGCTGACCATGAACATCATCGCGCTCAAGGTTCCATTCCTAGAGATCAAGATGTTCCCTCACGATCCCGAGGCGTACAGCATTCCGCACACCGTCACGTTGATGTGGGTGAAAATGAAGCTGTACTGGGTGGCGATTCTCATCGCGGCGTTTTCCCTCGTCTTCCCGTTCGTGAAACTCCTCTCGCTTTTCATCCTGTGGTTCTTCCCGATGCGGGTGTCGACCCGAGGCCGGGGACTGCGGATTCTGGGAAGCCTGGGGCGATGGTCGCTTCTCGACGTCTTCGTCGCGCTGGTCCTGATCGTGCTCGCGCATGAACAAGGAATACTGTTCGTCACGGAGGTGAGACCGGGGCTCTATCTCTTTCTGCTCGCGATTCTCCTCGCCATGAGCACCGGCGAGTTCATGGCCGTGCTTCACGAGCAGACGGAATTTCATCCGAAGCTCTCGACGACGAAGACTCCGCGTCCGTCGATCGGCTCGGGGTGGCGACGGCTGGCCGTACCGGCCCTTTTGCTCGGCTCTTTTGCAAGTCTGTTGGTCGCACTGGAACTGCCGTTCCTGAAGATCACCGCGTGGTACCTCACGGACAATTCGTACAGCATTCTGGAAACCATCGCGACGCTCTGGACAACCGGCGAACCGATCTTCGCGGTGATTGTCGCGGTGGGGCTCGTGGTGATGCCCATCGCCAAATTGCTGGTGATCTTCGGAACCTGGAGTATTGGTCGATCGCCTCATCGCTTTCGGATCGCGACGCTACGGATACGGATCGTGTCCCAGTGGTCGATGATTGATGTCTTTGGTCTCGCGATTGCGCTCTTCCTTCTGGAAGGCTCGGGCATGGTCCCGGTGAAGGGGGAGATCGGCGCCTGGGCCCTCTTGGTGGCGATCATCCTCAACGCGATACTCGCCTGGACGGCCGGGAGCCTCCTGACGGCACGATTGAATACCCTCGAGGAAGAAGCTTCTTCCAACCGGTGATCGTACCGGCTACCTTGGCAGAGACGATTTGAGGAACCTGCGACCGCTTCGGACGTCCGAACCTGTGGCGGGGATGACGAATCTACTTGGCCCGCCCGCCACTCAAACTCACCGAAAGTCTCGAGATGAACAAGTCTTACGCTTCCCTCTATCCAGCCGCGGCGTGTTGTCTTTCGATCGCGATCGGATCCCTTGGCGGATGCATGTCGCAAGATGATCAAGTCAGTCTGGATTCCCCGGTTCGGCAGACCGCAGCGGGGAACGAGATGCATCCGTTTCAGGTCGGCGACGACTTTGTGCCGCCTCGATCTGGGAGAGACCCCGCCACGCTACCGGAGGCCATCGATTTCGCACCCGGAACCGTCACCGTCACTGGAACCGCCGACGCACGAGTGATTGATTCTCGCCGTTTCGATCCGCCAGTCACGAATCAACGTCCATACAACGGGCGACAGATCCGGCCTGCAAGCATGCTGCCGAAACATTCACGAGACAAGACGCTTCCCCGAACGCCTCCGAACGATCTTCAAGCCGGCGGACTCAATGGCGGGTCGAGAATCGCGCCCGGTACGGCATTTCCTGGAATCACGCAGTCTCCATGGCGACCGCCCGATCCGTCGATCGCGGTCGGTGATAACCATGTCGTCGAAACCGTCAATATGGAGATCGCCTGGTACCAAAAAGACGGCACCCCGGAGTTTCAGCAGCGCCTCGATTCTTCTGGAGACCCAGGGTTTCTCGAAAGTATCGGGGCCGGTGGATTCACGTTTGACCCGAAGTGTTTCTACGACCCGTATGTCGATCGCTATGTGATGATCGCACTCGAGGTTTACCGTGATGATCGAGAGGCTTGGATCACCATGGCGGTCTCCGATGATGGCGACCCGAACGGACTTTGGTTCAAGTATCGGATGTGGGCGCTGGTGGCTTCTGGAGAACGTGAATACTGGGTCGATTTCCCCGGGTTCGGATTCGATGAACGCGGCTGGTATGTGACCGGAAACCTCTTTGCCCTTGCGGGTGGTGACGGCCCTGGTTTTCTGGGATCAATCGTGCGTTCGATCGACAAGGTTGGTCCTCTCACCGGGGATCCGGTGACTTGGAATGATCGGGTGGTCAATGGTGCGAGCTATCAGGTCGCCCACGCGCCGGATGCGGGCGACGAGGTCTGTTTCGTCCGAAGTTCCGGGCAGACTCGGCTTGAGGTCGCTCGGCTCGATGATCCCTTTGGGAGTGATCCCTGGACGGCCGATGATGTGGCGGTGCCAGAATTCTCGAGCGGTGGTACGGCGGTCACCCCGATCGGGCCCGGCCTCTGGGTCGTGGACGCGAGGATCTGGCAGGCCTATCGACGACAAGACCGACTGGTGGCCTCGCACGCCATCAAGTCGTCCGGATCAGAGGATGTGGTGGCCCGGTGGTACGAGATTGACCTTGGAGGGACGCCAGTCCTCGAGATGTCCGGGGAAATTCGCCTTGGTGACGGCGAGTACACGATCTTCCCAAGTATTGCGATCAACGGAGACGGGGCGATCGGCATGATCTACGGTCGTACCAGCCTGGTGAACCATCCCTCGGTCGAGATCGCCGGGCGGGTTCTCGAAGATCCCGTGGGGACGATGTCGGTCGGACGGGAAGCAGTCGCTGGTCAGACCAGCCCAACCGACGGCGATGATCTCCAGCGGTGGGGTGACTACTTCGATTGCACCATCGATCCCACTGATGACCAAACATTCTGGGCCGTCGGCGAGATTCAGACCGAAGACGGCTGGCAGACGGAGATCTTCTCCTTCAGAGTGGGAATTCCCGCTGACTTCAATCAAGACGGACGGGTCGACGGGCAGGATCTCGGGATCCTTCTTCTGGAGTTTGGTGGCCCAGGGATCGCCGATCTCAACGGTGATGACATCGTCACCGGGATCGATCTCGGACTCTTTCTGTCCGACTGGTGATCGAAGAGGCTCCAAAGTCTCCCTGAACCGGGCATAATCTCCGGTTCCCGATGCATCGTCATCTGGGACACGGAGGTTTCTCGGTATGACGGCTATCAAAGCGCTGATGAGCGAGCTCATCGACTTCGCGGGGCTCTTCCCGCCCGCATCGCTCGACATGGGGGCGACGGTTCGCGGATTCGCCGCCTATCGCGAGTGCCGCTCGGCAGACGCCCTCGGGCGTCTCATCATTCCAGTTTCCAGGTTTGACGAATTCGAGAAAGAGAGCACTGGACTGCTCCCGCGGGTGCCGGATATCGATGGCACCGAAGAAGACCCTGATCCCTGGGCCATCTCGGCGCTGCTATCGCCGGCGTCCGATCTCGAAGCAGTCGCCGCGGATCTCGCGGCGATCGAGGCGTTTAACGATCTGCATACCGAAGAAGGCGCCGGCGCCGCGATCATCGACACCATCGAGATCGCCGCGGCGAGCGGCGAGGAGATCGACGGCGTACTCGACCTGCTTGATGATGAGCTCTATCCCTACTTCGAACTCGACTGGCGGGGTGATGTGCGGGGCGGCATCGCTGCCATCGCCGGCCTCGACGGCGGCGCGAAGATCAGGACCGGCGGGGTGACCGCAGACGCGCATCCCGGTGTCCTGGAAGTCACCCGGTTCATCCAGGCGTGCCGCATGGCCGAGGTGCCGTTTAAAGCAACCGCCGGGCTGCACCACCCGATCCGGGCCGATCAGTCTTCGGTCGGCACCAAGCAATTTGGCTTCCTGAACGTGATGCTCGGGGCCGCGATGCTTCATGCAGGAGTCATCAACGGCTCGAAACTTGGCGAGATTCTCGCGGAGGAGGATCCGAGGTCGTTCTCATTCGACGAGGCGAGCGCGGGATGGCGTTTGCATCGCATCGAGATGGAACCGCTCCTGGAAGCAAGGAGTCGATTTGCACACTCCTTCGGCTCGTGCAGTTTCGTTGAACCACTTGAAGACCTGGCCGCCCTCGGAATGCTGGCAGATGCCGGCACCGAAGCACATCAAGACGGAGATTCCGGATCGTGAATGAACGTACGCGAAGTTGGATCGAATCGGCGGGAGACCCCGACAGTGATTTTCCCATCGAGAACCTCCCGTTCGGCGTGTTTGACCGCGATGATGCGGAAGCGCCGCGAATTGGCGTTCCGATCGGTGATCAGGTGCTCGACCTTCGAGAGGCTTGGGTACACGGGCTTCTCGGCGGCTTGTCCGGAACACTTGGTCGGACCCTCGAGGCGTCGACACTCAACGGCGTCGCGTCGCTCGGGCGAAGTGCGACCCGTGAGCTACGAACCGTCCTCACCGAACTGTTCTCGAACGATTCGTCTCCACTGCGAACTTCGAACGAACGGGATCGAATTCTTCTTCCCGCCTCGGCCATCGGTGCCGGCCTGCCGTTCTCGATCGGTGACTACACCGACTTCTACGCCAGCGAGCATCACGCCACCAACGTCGGAAGGATGTTCAGGCCGGACGGTGATCCACTGCTGCCCAACTGGAAGCACTTGCCGGTGGGGTATCACGGGCGGGCGAGTTCCGTGGTGGAGAGCGGTCGGCCGATTCGTCGGCCCAGCGGCCAGACGGTCGGACCCGACGGGCCGCCGCCGAAGCACGGTCCCTGCCGATTGCTCGATTATGAACTCGAAGTCGGGTTCTTTCTGGGAAGGAATAGCGAACTTGGTACCCCGATCCCGATCGAGCAGGCGCTTGATCACGTCTTCGGATTGGTACTGGTCAACGATTGGTCCGCCCGGGACGTGCAGAAATGGGAGTACCAGCCGCTCGGCCCATTCAACGCGAAGAACTTCGGCACCTCGATCTCTCCCTGGGTCGTGACCCTCGATGCCCTGGAGCCGTTCATGGTCCCGGGACCGCCGCGAAAATCGGATGATCCGGTCAACCTGCCGTACCTCACGTCAGATCAGGACGTGGCAATCGATCTCCAACTCGAGGTCTTGATCCAGTCCGAGGCGATGCGGACGCGTGGGCTCGCCCCACATCGGATCAGCATCGGGAACTACCGTGACATGTACTGGACGATCGCGCAGATGATCGCGCACCACACGTCGACCGGCTGCGATCTTCGATCCGGGGACATGATGGCTTCAGGGACGGTCAGCGGTCCCGACGAAGAGAACCGGGGATGCCTTCTGGAGCGCACCTGGCGAGGTGAGAATCCGATCTCGCTCCCGGACGGAACGGAACGACGCTTCCTCATGGACGGTGACGAGGTCATCATCCGCGGATGGTGCCAGAAGGACGATCTTCGAATCGGCTTCGGAGAATGCCGGGGAATCATCACGCCCGCACTTGGTTGATCGAGCCGCGGGCGACCCAGATCCGGATGGACGGCGGTTCGCTCGCTGGTCTCAGCGGGCGAGCTTGTCGAGTTCGGACTTCGGCAGGTGGATCGTCTGGCCGATCTTGAGCTTCAATCGCGTGAGGTCGCCGGGCGGAACTTCTAACGCGTATCGCGCTGGACGCCGGCTCGTGTATCGCTTGAGCCGGCGTTGGTACATGTCCTGATACTCGGCGGAACGCCGCGGGGCTTCGCGCTTCATCCGATGCATCGCCACGATTCGACCGTCGCGGTCAAGGAACGCGACGTCGATGTCAATCAGGCAGTCGTACATCCAGTACCCGCGGATCTGATCGTCGGGATGGACGAAGAGCATGCCAGTTCCGGGCAGGAACCGGGTTCGTCCTCCAAGGCCTCGCCGGCGACTGGTGTCGTCTGCGGCGAGTTCGACTTCGAACCGTTGGCCTTGCACCTGCAACGGAATGACCGGCAGGCCCTCGGGGCTTCTTCGGAGGATTTGGAAGGGAAGCGGAGTCGACGAATCGATCTTCGTCGGAGGCGAACTCGGCGCTGGGGCTGGTGCTGCGGGCGGATCGGTCGGCGCGGGCGGATTCGTCGGGCCAGCCGGATCATCTGCCGTCGCCGCGATGAGCAGGATGAGCAGAAGGGGAGAGAGGCAGCCGATGATCCGCGTGAAGACGCGGGACTTGGCTCGGATCCCAAAGGTTCGAGGCATCTTGTTCATTCCCAAGTATCCACGGCGTTCGGATGACGAACTTTTTTGCTGGATTGCTTCGGGATGTTTCCGTTGGAGACCGTCGTTCCCTTCCCTTTGCCCTTTTTACTCAATGGTGAGCCGTCGGGCGCATGGGTACCACCGGGGGTGGGGAAGGTGTCCTCTTCCCAGCTTGCCGGGTACTTCGGGTCATCGAGATCAAGTGCGGCCGCGGTCATGAAGAGCGGGCGGAACGTATCGCACATGACCGCAAGCTCGTCGGTAAAGGTGGCGCCGATCGCCTTCTCGATGGTGCCGGGATGCGGACCGTGTGGGATGCCTTGGGGATGGACGGAGATCGACTCGATCTCGATTCCCTTGCGGGCCTTGTAATTGCCCTCGACGTAGTAGAGGACTTCGTCGGAGTCGAGGTTGGAGTGGTTGTACGGCACGGGAATCGCGCCTTCGTGCCAGTCCAAGGCTCTCGGGCAGAACGAGCAGATCACAAAGTTGTGACCCTCGAAGGTTTGATGCACCGGCGGTGGCTGATGGAGTTTTCCGGTGATCGGGGCGAAGTCGTCGACGTTGAAGCAATAGGGGTAGTAGCAGCCGTCCCAGCCCACGGCATCGAGCGGATGGTAGGAGTAGTCGTAACTGTGGACGCAGTCGCGTGCCTTGATACGAACCTCGAAGGTTCCCTTTTTATCGAAGGTGAGTGGGAGTTCGGGGAGTCGAAGATCACGTTCGCAGTATGGGGAATGCTCGAGGAACTGACTCGTCTTCTTGGAGAGGTAACGAGGGGGCGGGAGGATGTGAGAGCCATTGGCCGTTTCAAAGACGATGAACTTC
>JAPKCC010000109.1 GCA_028823105.1 Phycisphaerales bacterium
GGGAGGATTATTTGTTGCCGCGGATCACCCAGACCATCGATCTTGGAGGAACCTGGCGCGATCAACGGCCCGAGGAAACGCTCCGACGACTAGAGGCCCCCGAGGTCCTTGAGGCGATCGGGGTGACCCGGATTGCGTACATCGACGGACTCGATCGGATCGGCATTCCGACCGTCGTCGCCCACCGCCCGCGGGGTCGGGCCCTCTCTTCTCACCAGGGTAAGGGCGTCGACCACGACCTCGCCACGATCTCCGCCCTGATGGAGGCGCTGGAATGCGACCGAGCCGAACGCTTCGAGGCGGTCGACCATGTCGGTTCGCTTCGGGATCTCCGGGACCACGATGTCCCCGTGGTCACCCCCGCGGACATCCCCGGATCGAGGCTCTTGGTTCGCCCCGAGGCCGACGAAGCCGCCGCGGAACGCGACTGGCTCCGGTTCGAGCCACTCGGCGGGGGCGACGCCCATCTCGTGCCGGCCTCGCTGGTCCGTATGGACCTCGATACGGATCACGAACGACGGCGAGAGGAAGCCTGTTGGATGCCGCCAAACACCAACGGCATCGCGGCCGGCAACACCGCTGAGGAGGCCGTGCTGCACGCGATGTGCGAAGTCGTGGAACGTCACGCCCTCGCGAAGCCCGCAGTCATCATCCCAGTAGATCCTGGCGCCATCTCCGATCCGTGGATTGCGATGCTGACCCAGCGTTTAGAGTCAGTGGGAATCGAGGCGCGACTCCGCATCCGATTTGGCCGGGTCGCCGAGGGTCGCGGCGTGGTACGAATCCCGACCTACACCTGCGTGCTTCTGGACCGTGATTCCGGATTCGCTCGTCGGCCTGAAGCGTTCGGATCGGGGTCCCATCCGAGTCCTCGGATCGCCGTACTCCGCGCGATGACGGAAGCCGTGCAGGCCCGCACCTCGCACATCGCGGGCGCCCGCGACGACCTTCTTCCGGAGGCCTACGCCCTCGCCAGCCCCTTCTCCCCCGATCGACAACATGCCGAACATGTCGCGGCCGACGGCCCGGACCCCTTCGCAATCACGCCCACGGATCACGAGCGACTCATCGATTCCTGCCAACGCCGACTTGCGGAAGCCGGGTTCGATCGCGTCCTGGTGCGATCGATCGAGATGACTCAAACTGACGCTGCCTCGTTCGTGCCGGTGCGCCGAGTGGTGATTCCGGGCATGCGATTTGACCCCGGTCCCCAACGGTGGAGGGCTTCGCTGCGATGACCATCTCCGGCCCCGTAGTCGTGTTCGCCGGCCCGTCGATCCATCCCGACGACGCCGCGCGGGTCGTCGGCGACGACGCGATCGTCCTTCCGCCTGCATCCGCGGGAGATCTGCTGCGCTCACTCCGACTCCGTCCGCGAGCGATCGCCCTCGTGGACGGCCGGTTCGACGATGTACCGTCCACCTGGCACAAGGAACTTCTCCTCGCGATCGAGCGAGGTGTGCACGTCTTCGGAGGGGCGAGCATGGGCGCCCTTCGCGCCGTCGAATGCGAACGCTTCGGAGCCAAACCCGTCGGCCGGATCGCCGATTCCTATCGACGCGGTCGCCGCGAGGACGACGCGGTCGCGATTACCCACCTGCCATCCGCCGGGGGCTGGCAATCGATGTCAACGGCGCTAGTGGATATCGAGGCGAGACTCGACCGTGCCGTGTCGACGGGCGAAGTCGATGCCGAAACCGCCGCGGCACACCTGCAGCGAGCGCGGGAGTGCGCCTTCCCGGAACGGCGATCCCCGTTCGAACCGTCGATTGAACTCGGTCTCAAGCACGACGATGCAGTCGAAACCTGCCGACTCGCGGCGAGCACCGACGGCCGAACCACCCCGGGGCTCAGGACACCTCGAACCACCTGGCTTCACCGGCTCGCCCGCACCGCCATGGCGACTCCGTTCCCCGCGGCCCGCGGCCTTCCGGCACGCGAAATCCGATTCCGAGCGGTGGTCGAGGCCGATCCCGATGCTGGCGGGCTGCTCGCCGACGCCATCACCTTTGGGCGAATTGAATTGCGGACTCCAGGTCGATGCTCGATCGGTGACCGCCGCGCCGACGCGATCCGGGTCCACCACCTTGCCCGGGTTCATGCGGAATCACCGATTCGGGGGCCATTGTCGACGCTGGCCCTCGGGATCGCGGATCAGCAGCGACAACTCCTAGAGGCAGCCGGTCCGATCGAACTCGGCGAGGGACCGTCAGCGCTGCTCGATCCCGCAGCGGATTCCGGTGCGAGGGATGATGCGCTGGCGAGAGTCATCCGGTCCGAAGGACTCTCATGCTGTCGCGATCTCCTCCTCGAGTCGGACGTCGAGGATCCTATTGATATCATTCATGATGCCCTATAGCCGGATTCCACATGTAATCCAGACGGATACGATCGATTGACCCCATGCCGTCCCAACCAGAACATTCACTCTCGACTTTCACCCTGATCTCCAGGCCTCGCTGGCTGTGGTTGATCATCGCGATATTGTGCGTCGCGTCCGGGCTGGTCTACGCCTTCGAGGGCGCCGTCCCCCGCACCGTCAAGGGTCTCGCGCTCACCAGAGACGGCTTGAAGATTTTCTCGGTGGCCGCACCGCAGGCCGGCATCATCGAAGAGATGCTGGTGAAGGTCGGCCAGCAGGTGAGGGCCGACGAACCTGTCGCGACCCTCACGATGAAAATACTGGGCGTCTCGATCGACGCGGCAGGGAACCGGCTTTCGCTCCTTCGATCCGAGGACGCCTTCGCCCACGCCGCGGAGGAGTCCATGATCTCGGAGGTGATTGGCCGCCGCGACTCCTCGATCCGGGAAGCCCTGGAGACCATCCGCAGTTCGACGGAACTACTGACGCTCCGCCGGAAGCTCCTCGAGGAACAGGAGACGCTGCTCGACCAGGGGCTGGTGGCGAGGGAGACCGTGCTCGGAACCCGCACCACGGTCGCCGGACTCCAGTCCAGCCTCGAAACGGGGCGGACCGCAATCTTGGCCGCCCGGCTTCAAGCCAGTGAAACCGAAAGCCGTACCGCCAATAGCCGGGCGGGTCGACGAGAGGCCATCCTGCAGGCGGAGACGACGCTCCAACATCTCGAGAAGCAGCGGTCCGACAACTACACGGTACGAGCCGTCATTCCGGGGATCGTGATCGAGGTGTCCGCCAGCATCGGTGATTCGGTGGAGGCGGGCGACGGGTTCATCATCCTCCGACCGGACACTGATCCGAACAAGGCGTTGGATGTCGTTGCGTTCATCCCGCAGTCGAAGGGGAAGGAACTCAAAGTCGGCGATACCGTCCAGGTCGTCCCCTCCTTCGTCGACAAGAGTCGATACGGCTTCATAAAGGGGCGTCTCAAGAGTATCGATATGTACGCTGCGACCAACCAGCAGCTCGGCTTGTACATCCAGAGCAGCGGGATGATCGATGACTTGCTGGCCCGCTACAAGTCGGTACTGGTGGGCGTGGTCGAACTCGAGACCGACTCCTCGACCGAAAGTGGATTTGCGTGGAGCACAAGATCGGGATGGCCCGGCACCATCGAACCTGGAACCATCCTCGAACTCCAGGTGGTGTACGCGGTAGATCGACCGATCGAACTCCTCCTTCCGTGGATCAGGTCTCTCCTTGGCGAGTGAATCAGCCAACGTCCGCGTGACCACGCCTTCGATCCTGCAGATGCAGCCGACGGAGTGTGGTGTCGTCTCCCTGGCCATCCTGCTCGCCCACCACGGCAGGTGGGTCTCCACCGCCGAACTCCGACGTCGATCGGGCCTCGACGGCAACGGACTGACCATCTCGGGGATCGCGCGTACCGCACAGGCGTACGAGCTCGAACCCCACGTGTTCCGGTGCCCGGCCGAGTCCATCACCGACCATCCGATGCCGGTCATCGCCTGGTGGCAGCGTCGCCACTTCCTAGTGATTGAGGGACGAGACGCCCGGGGCTGGTTGATCAACGACCCCGAAGGCGGTCACCGGCACATCTCCCACGAGGCGTTCGAGGCTGGGTATTCCGGCATGATCCTCCAACTCGTCCCCACGGACAAGTTCGAAAAGGGCGGGCGCCCCCCCAGCACTTGGCGGGCGCTGAAACGGATGTTGGGCGGCGCGCAAGGCGCCTTCGCTGCCTGCGGGCTCGCCTCGATCGCCAACGTGCCACTCCAACTGGCGATGGCGGGGTTCCTGACCTACTTCATCGATCGAATCATGGCCGATCCCGCCGAGGATCGGGTTCGCCCCTTCCTCCTCGCGGTCGGCATCGTGGTGCTCCTTCGCGCGATACTCACCTTCATCCAGTCCCAGACGGAGCTCCGCATCCGCTCCGCCGCGGGCATCCGCATCGAAGTCGACCTGCTGCAACGCGTGCTTGATCTTTCCGATCCAGAACTGACCCTGCGGCTTCCGGGCGACGTCCAACAGCGACTCTCGGTGGGACGGAGCATCGCCGGTAAAGCGGTCTCCGGACTCGCTCAAATGCCCGCCAAATTCCTGACCCTGCTCGTCTTCGGAACCGCCGTGTACGTGATCTCGCCGCCAGTCGCGGTGGGCGTGGTGATCGCCAGCATCAGTGGATTCCTGATCGTCCAGGGTGTGAAGCGACTCCTCTTCGAGTTGAACACCCGATTGCAACGATCGCTCGGCGCCCAGCGATCGACCATGTTCTCAGGGCTCTCATCCCAGTCATGGCTCGCGGAATCCGGTTCGATCGCGAGTTTCCTCGAACGCTGGACCGGAGAACTCGCCGAATCGCGGAGCCTCGCCCAGCACAGTGCCCGAGCCCGACTGTTCGCATCCTCGGGCCGCGGCCTGATCGACCATCTCGTGTCCCAAGTCGCGACGTTGGTCTTCGGCGGCCTCGGCGTGATCGCGGGCACGGTGACGATCGGCGAGCTCGCGGCGCTCCAACTGCTGGTCGGCCATCTTCAGGGCGCCGTGGGGTCGATCATCGGATTTGCCCAGACGCTTCCCATCATCCGATCCGACATCGCTCGCGTCGACGACATCATGGACTGCGAGCCTCGTTTGGAGACAACCGAGAACTCTGGAACCGAACCGCTCCCGAGTTCCGGCATCGAGTTCCGAAACGTGCCGGTCTCCGGTCTCGGAACGCTGAGCGGGCGAGTCGAAGGCGGGAGCATCGCGGTCGTCGAAGGCGTCCCCGACCAGGCCTCCCAGAACCTCGCTCGGCGCCTGGCCGGACGATCCTCGGGACCCGGGTCGATCGCGATCGCCGCGTCCTCGTCCGGTCCCGACGGCGGCACCTCTCAGTCGACGCGGATCATCGACGGCAACTGCCCGCTCTTCTCGGGAACCTACGAGGAGAACCTCTGTAGCTTCGACGCCCGGATCCCGACCGATCGGATCTGGTCCGCGCTCGAGGCGGTCGAACTCGCCGATCGATTCGAAGCTCATGCATCCGGCCTGTCGGCTCAGGTCCGGGACAGCGACGGTTTCTCCCGACCCGAGGAAGCCGCCCGACTCGAGATCGCGACCGCGCTGATCGTGCCTCCGTTGGCGGTCATTGTGACAGGAGGACTGGCGACATTCCCGGAGGAAAAGGCCGCCGAGGTGCTCAAGCATCTCGCCGAGACTGGCGCCGCGGTCCTGGTCCTTGAGCAGAGAATCAGACTTCCGGAAGATCATCGGCGCCTCGTGGTCGAGCCGTTGCCTACCTCCGACGGGGAGGACGCATGACCTCGAATCCTCGGACATCCTCCGCAGGGACGACCGCCCGCGACACGCTCGTGGAATCGTCGCTCAATTGGAATCGCGGCACGGGTACAGGGATTGGCGTGGACGCGACCGCCCCCTGCCTCGCGATCGCCCGGGTCTTCCACGAGCTCCGACTCCCACCGGAGTCCCTGACGACGCTTACCGATGCGGGTTCGACCGAGGAAATGGTTCGGCGACTCGGACGGCGTCGAGGGGTGCTTGGCCGCCGGGTCGATCTCGAAGACGGATGGTGGCGAAGCAACGGTGAGATCCTCGTGGTGGAACACAAGGATGCCGGTCCATGCGTGCTGGTGCCGAAAAACTCCGGATGGAAATGCGTCCACCCCGATCCCGACTCCGACTCCGACTCCCGAAATCGCATGACCGTCAACGCTGGCTTCGCGGCCCAGTGCGAACCGACCGCCTACGAGTTCATGCGATCACCGGACCCCCGGTCAAGCGGCATCCCGAACCTGCTTGCCATCGCCCTTCGGGGTCGATTGGGGGAGATTCGGGCGAGGATCGTGGCCGGGATCGTGTCGGCTCTCCTAGGCCTCGTGATCCCGATCATGACCGCGGTACTGATCGATCAAGTGATTCCGGACGGCGAGTCCCGCGGGGTGATCGGAATCGGCCTCGCCCTCTTCGTGGTGGCCGGTGCGACCGCGACGCTGAACCTGATCGGCGGTCTGGCCACGCTTCGACTGGACAACTCGGTGAGCTACCGGGTGGAGGCCAGCGTCCTTTCCAGAGTCGTCGATCGATTCCGACGGGACGATGAACTTCCCCAAGGCGAGGTGATTCAGCGGATCACCTCGGTCAACTCCGCGATGGGCGTCATCACGCATTCCACCGACAAGGTTGTGGTCGAGGCGATCCGCGGATTCGCCCACCTCTTCCTCCTCCTCTACTACAGCTGGGTCCTCGCCATCATCGCCTTGGCGACGCTGGCGATCGGCCTGATCCTCATCGCCATCGAGTCGATGATGCAGAATCGATTCGTCGCCTCCGCCCAGATCGCCGCCGGTCGCGCGGAGGACCTGTCAATCCAGATCCTGGGGGGCCTCGGAGCGGTGCGGGATCGGGACCTCTCGGATCCGCTGCTCCTCCGGTGGACCGCGCATCGCGCCGAATTCGCGAATCTCACGTACCGGTCCTCCACCATCGGCAACCTCAGGACCCTGACCCTGACGATCCTCGGCGGGAGCAGTTTGGTCCTCGTGTACGGCCTCGTCGCCAACGGGGACGCCGGACAGTTGAGCAGCGGCGAGTTCGTCGCCTCGACCATCGCCATCGCCGCCGTGATGTCCTCCCTCGGAAAAGTCGCCGGCGTGGTTGCAGCACTCGCGGTGATCGCTCCGATCTTCCAGCGACTCTCTCCACTGCTTCGCTCGAGCCCGGATCCCGAAGGTACAGACCGACCAACCGAAGTACACGGGGCGTTCCAGCTCGAAGCCGTCGATGTGGTCGACCGGAACTGGGGACGCAACGATCTCACGGCCTGCACCGTCACGATTCGCCCCGGATCGTTCACGGTCATCGCCGCCGAACGGAGTGACACGTCTGAGGCGATATTGCAGGTGATGCTCGGCCTCCGGACCCCGGATGCGGGCCGGGTCGCCCTCGACGGTCGGCGTCTCATGAACCTCGACACGCCGGCGCTCCGCGATCGCGGCGTGGTGATGATCGAGGTCCCCGGGGTCCTTCCCGTCTCCCTTCGGAAGAACGTGGATGCCGAGAATCTCATCTCGGACCGCGACCTGATGACCGCGATGAAGACGACGGGGTTGGATGACGTGGTCGACTCGCTGCCGCTCGGTCTCCACACGATTCTCGATCCCCGACGGGTCGGTCGCGCCCTCGCCGTGCGGCTCGCCGCGACGCGGTGCCTTCTGGGCACCTCCGACTACGTGGTTCTGCACGATCGACCGGTTCTGCGCAACAACGCCTGGGGCCTCCGCTTCATCGACACCCTCCTCGAACGAAGTGGTACCCGGATCATCGCGACCACTGATCCCCAGCTCCTCGCTCGGGCCGATCGAATCCTCGTCTTCGACGACCACGGCGTTCTCGTCGCCGACGGCGACCGCGAGTCCATACGGACCTCGGGCGTCGAACTTCCTCCTCGCATCGCGAAGGTGATCGCATGAAGACCCCAAGACCCCTACTCCACGGACTCCGCGCCGCGATGATGACCGGGGTCGCGCTCGGCGGCTGTGCGGAGAAATGGGTCGAACAACGAACCTGGGACGGCGAGGACGAGGGGCGTCGAGATCTCGTGATCGAACCACTGGATCTCGTCTCCACCGCCAACGAGAAAAATCGCAACGAGTTTGAGACCGGAATCGCGACCGAACTCAAGGCAGCACCCGATCGGCATCTCGACTCGCTTCGAGCGATGCTCTCGGAGGCCGAGCCGGGAACCATCCGACTTGGTCTCGATGGGTTCCGCCAATCGTTACTCGCCAACAACCTCCACCTCCAGGTGTCTCGCTTCGATCCCGCCATCGCGTCGAACAAGCTCAAGAGCGAATACGGCAAACTCGACGCCACCTTCAGTTCCACAGTGACGGCGAGCCGCCAACTCGAGGACGCGAGCGAGACCGGCGCTCCCAATCTCGCCCTCGAAACCGATTACGCCGAAGCCGAATCGTCCCTCTCGGTCCCTCTCGCGATCGGCGGTTCGATCGAACTGAGTGCCGACCTGTACCGGTACGAGACGCTCTATCTCAACCCCGGCCCGGTCGGGGAAGAGGAGACGGCGTACCCCTCGAATCTGTCCGCCCAAGTGACGATCCCCATCCTCAATGGTGCAGGCTATGACGCAAATCTTGGGTCGATCGTGATCGCCGCATTCGATGAACGCATCTCGATGCTCGAGCTCCGGTCGATGATGAGTTCGCTGCTCGCCTCCTCGGAGCAGGTCTACTGGCAACTTCTCCGGTCGTGGCGATCCGTTGAGATCGAAGTGGAGATGCTCGAGCTTGCTCGCAACCAGGTGACGGACACCGAAGCCCTCGCCCGAGGCGGTGTGGTTCCGGCTTCACAGCGATACCGGGCCGAGTTGACGGTCGAAAAGCGTCGAGCGGCGCTGCTTTCGTCGGAGCTGAATCTCCGGAGGGATATGCGCTCGGTGAAGATCATCATGAACCGACCGGACGTCCCACTCGATCCGGCCCTCGTGGTTCGCCCCACCACCAAGCCGCTCCTGCATTCCTTCGTACTAGATCGCCCTCGCCTCGCGATCCGGGCCATCGAGAATCGCTCTGAACTGCTTCAAACGTCGCTCCAGTTGCAGCAGGATGAGGTCCGGCTCCGGATGACCCGCAACGCGCTTCTCCCCTCGCTCGGTTTCGACGGATCAATTGGCCTACTAGGAATCGGAGCCGATAGCCAGAAGTCGATATCGAGTCTGCTCGACGGCCAGTATCCCTTGGGGTGGTCGATCGGCCTCAACTTCACGATGCCGATCGGGAACCGCACCGCGGAAGGCGAATACCAGTCCGCGGTCATCAGCCGACTCCAGACACTCTCGAAGCAGCGTGAAATGAGGATGCAAATCACTCAAGACGTCTACGACGCTGTGGACCGGCTTGAAATCACTTGGTCGAGGATCCTGACCTACCGTCGGGCGGAAGGGGATGCCAGACGAAACCTCGACGCGGCGAAACATCTCTTCCGCAGTGGCAATTCGACCTCGATGGAGGTTGCGCTGGCGATCGAGGACCTCGGAAACGCACGGCT
>JAPKCC010000110.1 GCA_028823105.1 Phycisphaerales bacterium
CCCGATCAATGAGAAGCTCTCGGTCGTCCTCAAGGCCGGCGTCGGCATCCAATGGACGGATTTCAACGTCAATAACATCGTGCTTTCGTCGCCCGGCGTTCAGAATTCCGTCGTGTCCTACGATCACACCTCCACCGCCTTCCGTTGGGAGGTTGGCTTTCAACTTGCCAAAAAGATCGCCCACAACGTTCGAATCGGTGGCGGGGTCATCTTCTCGGGTACCAGCTCCGTGGATCTCGGAACGGCGACCGTCACCGGAGCCGGCTTCCCCGGCTTCACCGGAGACCAAAAGCTTGAGGCGCTCTACAACGTGTCCCTGGGCTTCGGCGTGAGCATCACGTTCTGAGACCAAAGGCCACCGAGACTTCAATATCTGACACCCTCCCCGCCTGCTCAAGCAGGCGGGGAGTTCTTTTTTCCTGCTCCACCCACCAATCTCATCCCAGCCACCGATACCCTGATGCGCATGGCCCCGCTCCTCACGTCATTTCCTCCACAGTTCCCACCTGCTGCCCTCGATCAATCTCCATTCGAACTGCCGACCAAGTACATCCGGATCGCGGACTTCGCCGAAGTGGTGATCGAGCACACCATGGCGTTCCTTCAGGCCGCCGCAACCCGTGAACGCAATCTGGAGCTCGCCACGTGAAGATCGCCGATCCGCTCCGGATCCCACTCATTCTGGCACTCGCGTGTGGCATCGGGTGCAGTCCGCACACCATGCGCGATTCGGATCTCCCTGAGACCGAAATTCCTGGTTCCTTCGAAGCCCCGGCGGGCCCGACGGTCGAAGCGCCGAACGCCTGGTGGAACAGTTTCGATGAACCGGGACTAGATCGCACGATGCAGCGGGCCTTCGAGGCGAACCTCGGCCTTCGGCAGGCGTGGTCCAGACTCGATCAGGCCAACGCCCAGGCGACGATCGCCGGCGCCTTCCTCTATCCCGACATCAATCTCGATGCGAGCGCAGGACGAACGCGGGTGGATCCCGCGGACCGCCCGGCAAATTCGACCGATCGATTCGCCATCGGGCTCGGCCTCTCTTGGGAACTGGATCTCTGGAAGAAGATCGCCAATCGCGCGGATGCGGCGTCGCTGATCGCCCGCGCCAGCCGAGCCGACGCCGAACAGACGGCGTTACTGCTCTCCGGATCGGTCGTCGACCTTTGGTTCACCATTCAGGAGAAGCAACAGCTTCTGGCGTTGCTCGCTGAGCAGATCGAGTTGAGTCGCACCCTCCTCGAACTCACCGAACTCCGGTACGGACAAGGCGTCGGCGATGCGCTACAGGTCCTGCAGCAGCGGCTCCAACTCGAGTCGGTGACCTCGACCCTTCCCGAGATCCGAATTACGCTCGAGACCAGCCGAAATCAGTTGGCGGTCCTGCTCGCTCGCGCCCCAGAATCGCTGGAGGCCGACACCCCGCTCGCGATGGATCCCACCCTTCCCGAACTGCCACCGTTTCCGACGCTCCCTACGCCGCGGGATCTCCTTGATCGCCGCCCCGACCTTCGGGCCGCCTATGACCGGGTGGCCGCGGCGGATCTCGAAGTGGCGGTCGCCATCGCCGAGATGTTGCCGGCGATCCGGCTCTCGCTCGCCGGTAGTTTCACCAGCGATCAATTCTCGACGCTCTTCGACAGCACCGTCGCCAGTATCACCGGCAGTCTGCTTCAACCCGTCTTTGACGGAAATCGCCGGGAGGCCGAGGCGGACCGACGCCGAGCGATCCTCGACGAACGCCTCGATGCGTTCACCGAACGCTTTCTGATCGCCCTTCGCGAGGTTGAAGATGCCATCGATCGTGAGCGCCACCTCGTCGACCTGCTCCGACAGATTCGCAATCAGGTCGATCTCGCGAATAAGACGCTGGCCGAGAGTCGGCGGCGATTCGCCAATGGACAGATCGAATATCTCGACGTGATCACTTCGATCCGCGCCCTGCAGGATCTTCAGCGCCGTGACGTGAGCGTGCAACGTACGGTTCTCGCGAATCGCGCCTCGCTCTTACTTGCCCTCGGTGGTCAGTGGACTCGATCACTCACGCCCCCCGCCACTTCCAACCCCGATCAGGATCCCGCCGCCGATCCTCAATCTGCCCCGTCCGATGACGACGACGCCGTCGCCACCGAATCCCGTTCGCTCCGGAACACCGACGCATGAATTACGACCCGACGCCTCCGTCACCTTCTGATCGACCGGCCCACCCACCTCGGGTGGTGCGGTGGATCGTCGCCTTGTTCCGGATCGTGATTCCCCTCGCAGTGATCGCCCTCGGGGCCTACGGCGCGATGATTCTTCTCGCCCGAAGGCCCGAGCCCACCCGGAATCAGATCGAGTCCGTCGCCACCCTGGTCGAGACTATTGTCCCGACGCCCGGGGACGACGTGGCCGAGATCATTGCCTACGGCACCGTGGAACCCAGTCGAGTGCTCACGCTTCAGACCCAGGTCGGGGGACTGGTGGTCGGACTCAATGAGGCGCTTCAGCCTGGTGGCATCGTCAAGTCGGGAGAACGACTTCTCACCATCGATGATCGCGACTATCAACTTCTGGTTCGACAGCGAGAGGCCGACGTGGCCACGGCGTCGGTCGCCCTGCAGCTCGAGGATGCTCGACGACTCGTCGCCGAACGTGAATGGGAACTACTTGGTGATTCGGTAGAGACCTCCGACGTCGGCCGCGAACTTGCCCGTCGCGGCCCGCAGCGACTCGAAAAGGAGGCCATGCTTCTCGCGGCGAAGAGCCGGCTGGATTTGGCTCAGCTCGATCTCGAACGCACGGTGATCAGCGCCCCATTCAACGGACTGGTCCGCGAGGATGACGTGGAGATCGGCCAGATCGTGACTCCTCAGGCGCGGATCGCATCGATCGTCGGCACCGATCGCTTCGATGTGATGGTCGCGATTCCGCTCGACAAATTGGAATGGCTCAGAATCGACTCTGCCAACCCCGGGGGCAACTCCGTCGCAAAGGTCATCCTCGAACTTGGCGACGGCCGACGCATCGAGCGGACGGGAAGAGTCGATCGCTTGCTGGGTGAAGTCGAGCGCGCCGGACGGCTCGCCCGGGTGCGAATCCTGGTGGAGGATCCCCTCGGACTCACGACTGGTCCGAACGAATCCGCCGAACCACTTCTGCTCGGATCCTACGTTCGAGTGGAAATCGCCGGACCGGTGGTAAGCGATGTGATCGAACTTCCCCGATCGGTGATCCGCAACAACCAAAACGTGTGGGTGATGGATGCTGGTTCCACGCTTCGCTTCCGTAAGTTGAATGCGATCGTCGGGCGGCCGGACACTGTGCTCGCGAATGTCGCGCTCGAACCCGGAGACGAAATCATCACCAGCCCGTTGCCCGCGGCGATTCCCGGCATGCCGCTAGAACGCCTCGACGCCGCGGGACTCGCCGGCGACTCCGCTGAAGTCGTCATCGGCGAGACCAACGACGGGAAAACCCCGCGATGACCAAGCATCCGACCAAAGGCGGCCCGATCGCCTGGATGGCTGGCCATCCGGTCGCGGCGAACCTGCTCATGGCGGCGTTGCTGATTGGCGGAATCATGTCCGCCCTTCGCGTTCGACAGGAAGTGTTCCCCGAGTTCTCGCTGGACATCATCGGTATCTCCGTCCCCTACCCCGGGGCGAGTCCGGAAGAGGTCGAGCGAGGGATCATCCGCGTGGTCGAGGATGCGGTCCAAGGACTCGACGGGGTCAAGCGGATCACCAGCACCGCGAGCGAGAGCCGCGGCTCGGTGAGCGTGGAAATTCAGTTAAATGCGGACGCGGACCGTGTCCTGCAGAACATCAAGAACGCGGTCGACCGGATCACGACGCTCCCCGTAGATGCAGAACGCCCGACGGTCAGCCTTCTCGAGAACAAGAATCTCGTGGTGAATCTCGCGGTGGCCGGAGATTTTTCAGAAACGGTGCTGCGAGAAACCGCGGAGCGGATTCGTGACGAACTCTCGATTCAAGAGGGCATCACGCTCGTCCAGCTTGGCGCTTCCAAGCCACTGGAAATCGCGATCGAGATTCCGGAGGCCTCCCTTCGGGCGCATGACCTGACGCTCGATCGTGTCGCCAGTGAGATTCGTCGCGCCGCGATCGATCTTCCCGCCGGCAGCCTGAAGACCGACGCCGGAGAGATCCTCTTCCGAACGACGGAGCGACGAGACTTCGGCCGCGAATTTGCCGACATTCCCGTGATCTCCCGTCCCGACGGCTCGACGTTGCGACTCGGCGAGATCGCGGTCATCACCGACGGATTCGCGGACATCGATCTGCAGCCCAGTCTCGACGGCCTACCCGCGGCGACCGTCGAAATCTTCCGGGTCGGCGACGAGACTCCCATCTCGGTCTCCGACGCGGTTCTCCGCTACCTCGACGAACTGCGTCCGGAACTGCCGGTGGGCATGACGGTCCAACGAGTCCGCGACGACTCGACCTCCTATCGGGAACGCGTGGAATTGCTGGTCCGTAACGCCGCGATCGGGCTTGGCCTGGTGCTCCTGATGCTCGGTCTCTTCCTCGAGCCTCGCCTCGCATTCTGGGTCACGCTGGGCATTCCGATCTCGATCCTCGGATCATTTCTCTTCCTCTCGCAGACCAACGCTTCGATCAACATGATCTCGTTGTTCGCCTTCATCGTGACGCTTGGCATCATCGTCGACGATGCCATCATGGTCGGCGAAAACATTTTCGAGAAGCGAGCCGAAGGGATGCCCGCGCTCGAAGCGGCCATTGCCGGAGCCCGCCAGATATCCGGCCCGGTCACCTTCGCGGTCCTCACCAACATGGTCGCCTTCTCGCCGATGTTGTTCGTGCCGGGAGCGAGCGGCAAGCTCTTCATGCAGATCCCCGCGGTCGCGATCAGTGTCTTCGCGGTCTCCCTGATCGAATCTCTGTTCGTGCTGCCGGCCCACCTCTCCCACGTGCCGAAAAAGACCATCTTCTGGAAGATCATCTCGATTCCGAGTCAGTATTTCGAACGCGGGCTCTTCTGGTTCATTCGCAGGATCTACGCCCCCACCGCGGCCTTCGCCGTTCGCCAACGGTACGGAACCATCGCGTTCGCGATCGCCTTACTCACCGTGACCGTCGCGACGCTGGTCAGCGGCCGACTCCCCTTCACCTTTCTTCCCAAGATCGACGCCGACTTCGTCCTCGCGAACGTCACGCTTCCTCTCGGGGTCCCCGTGGATCGAACCTCGGCCGTGCAGGAACGGCTGATGGCTTCGCTCACGAAGACCATCGACGAGTCCGGCGGCCCCTCGATCATCGACAACGTGTACGGAGTGCTGGGTGGCGGCGTCGGCGGATTTGGCCCGGTCCAGCAGGGATCCTCGAACGGCTCGCATCGATTGGGAATCCAAGCCTCGCTCACCACGCAGGACAAGCGATCCATCTCCGCCACGGAGTTCTCACGTCGCTGGCGGGAGAACACCGGTGAGATCGCCGGCATCGAGACGATCTCGTTCAAGAGCGAGACCGGCCGATCGAGCGGCGCGGCGATCGACGTGCAATTGAGTCATCGGGACACCGCGGTCCTTGATGCGGCGAGCGTCGTCCTGGCGGAACGGATTCGAGAATTCGCAGGGGTCACCGACATCGATTCCGGAGTCTCGCTCGGGAAGCCCCAGTTCAATCTGGAACTGACTCCGGAAGCCCGGAGTCTTGGTCTCACCGCCACCGAACTTGCCCGCCAGACCAGAGGCTACTTCTATGGCGTAGAGGCGCTGCGACAACAACGAGGCCGAAACGAAGTTCGAGTCATGGTCCGGCTCCCCGAAGCGGAACGTCGAACCCTCAACACCGTCGAGAAGGCGGTCCTGCGAACCCCTGATGGTGCGGAGATTCCATTCTCCGAGGCCGCCGTCGCCACCGAAGGCCGAGCCTATACGAGCATCAAGAGAACCGACGGGCGTCGAGTCAATTCGGTAACCGCCGACTTGGATACCACGATCGCGAATGGAAATGAAGTGAACGCGGTGCTCGACGCCGAGGTCCTTCCCCGATTGAAACGGGAATTCCCCGGCCTGACCTGGAGTTTCGAGGGCGAACAGAACGCCCAGGCCGAATCACTGGACAGCCTGGCCACTGGATTCATCGCGGCCCTCTTCGTCATCTACGCCCTGCTTGCAATTCCCTTCCGAAGCTGGGTCCAGCCGCTGGTGGTGATGGTGGCCATTCCCTTCGGCATCATCGGCGCGGTCGTCGGACACTTCGTGATGGGGTTCGGATTCAGCATCATCTCGATCTTTGGCATCGTGGCGCTTTCGGGCGTGGTCGTGAACGATTCGCTGGTGCTCGTGGTGACCACCAATGAACTGCGACGATTGCGACCCGGGGCCAGCCTCCTAGAGATCGTCGTCGCGGGCGGCAGTCGGCGCTTTCGGCCAATTCTGCTCACCAGCGTCACCACGTTCTTCGGCCTGATGCCCATGGTGCTCGAAACCTCGATGCAGGCGAGATTCCTGATCCCCATGGCGATCTCGATCGCGTTCGGCGTGATGTTCGCGACCTTCATCATCCTGCTGCTGGTCCCGGCCCTCTACGTGGTGATCGAGGATGCGACCTCGCTTCGTTCGTGGATCCTCCGCGACGCCGACGCAGATTCCGAAGTACCTGAAGTCTCCGACCCGTCGACCCCCGCCTGAGCACCAGCCGCTGGGGCGAGAAGAACGTTGCACGACCCACGGCTCCGGCGTCTGCGACGAAAGCCTGCGAAGAAAATCTGCGATGTCGAGCGTCGCCTTCCCGTCGATTCCGGGAGTCAGCCTTCCGACGTCGATGACGAATCAGGCCCGTCCGGGCTATTCGAATTCCACGGTCCACCCTTCTTGAGAAGCCCGCGTCGATGCAGGTCAATCAGAAGGGTCTGCATGACGAAAGGACCGAGTCGGGAGAGTCCGGGGAGATGGCCGGAGGCGTCGAAGTCGACCGACCGTGCGTCGAGGAAGGCGGCCAGCCCGTCGGCGATCGACTCGGGAATCCGACCCTGCACGCTCGCCAGCAGGCGCTTCGCGTCGTCCCCGCCCTGCCGTCGACGAAGCAGTGCGACCAGCAAACCGACCACCGATGCGTCGATCACGCCATGCTGGGTCTGGAGGGAGCCGAACAGCCAGGCCTCTGCCTCTGTGTGCCGGCCTCGGGCCAGCAGCGAGGCTCCGATCTCACGAGATCGTGTGTATTCGAACTGCTTGAGATCGAAACTCGAGAGCCGAGTCTGAACCAAGACCCCGGCACCGTCGAGTCTGCCCTCGCCGCCGACGCGTCGAATCGGTTCGACCCGTGGGGCGGCGCCTTCCGTCTCAAGCAGGGCACCGAGAATTCCGTGCAGGGAATCTACCCGTGGCCTTCCGCTGATCGGCGGCGTTCGCGGACCGATCACCAGCAATCGAGGCGACGGGCCACCTCTCCACTGTTGAAATATCGAATCCTCGACCACGGGTTGCTCGAGGATGAGCACGGTGGCCTCCAGAGAGGCCGCGTCGCCGAGCCTCGCCCGGATTCCCTCGATCCCTTCAAGTCGCTCCGTCGTCCCAGCTGAAGATTCCGGAAGCCACCCCATCAGCAGGTCTGGCCCGCGATCCGCCAGCAACTCCAGTCCGGCAAATACCGTGTCGGATTGCTGTGGCCGCGCCGACTCACGGAGCACCACGCTCATCGACGACGGTGCAAAGGAACCCGGGGGAAGCACACCTCCGACCTCACCCGAAAGTCCCGCAATGGCGGCCATGCCAATCCGGTCGAGCCGCCCATCGCCTTCGGCCGCGAGCATGGATTCGTGGGGCCAATTGCAAAGACCCACGATCCGCCCCGAACCGACCGCCTGCGACCAGGTCGTACCACCAGTAGCGCGATCCGGCCGGACGATTTCGTAACCAAGACGATCCGGGTGCGGTTGCAACCGCGAGACCACCCCATGCGACTCCGGCCACACCCCCGTGGCGATCGTAGCGGCCAGTGACGCCTGCCCCGAATGCGGCAAACCGGCGAACCGATAGGCCTCCCGAGCGAGGTCAGACCCCTCGAGCGTCGAACCCGGAAGGACCGGGGCGACAAGAAAGATGAGCGGACCATGTTTCCGGTGTGAGGTGGTCATGCCCTTGGAAGATACCCTGTGGGAATGGAAGACCACGGAAAGATCGAGATCGCGGAAGCTGGGGAGGCCGATCGCCCCGTGCTCTGCCGACTCTCGCCCCGGTGGTTCCAAAATCATTTGCCGACAAAATCATGGTGCGCCATCGAAGGCGGAGAGGTAATCGCGGCCGCGATGCTGGAGGTCTTCCCTGACGGAACCGCGTCGATGGAATTTGATGGGTGCGATGCCGCGGCGGTCGCGGCAGCTGGGGGTCCACTGGTCGACCAGGTCCTCGACGCGGCACAAACCTGCGGGGCAATCATGCTCGATGCCGATGTGGATTCAACCGCATCCCTGCGGCACTCCGAACTCCTGCGATCCCGAGGTTTCGAAACCCACGAGACGTTCGATACGTTCGAAGCCCCCCGAACCCTGCTGCAGGACAGGCTCACCAAAGTCCGGCAACGCATAGGCGATCGGATCAAGAGTCGCTTCCAGGCCGACATCGTCGAAATTGAACAGATCCACGTCGATACCGTCGCGGCCGCCTGGTCGGCATGGATCGGCGGATCCGTCAACCGCGGCATCTTCGACATGCGACGTCGATTTTCTTCCCACAAACCGAATGATCCCGAACGCGGCCTTCAACTCGTCGCGACGCATGAGCAGGCCGTGGTGGGATTCTGCTGCACGCGAATCGTCGAGCCTGGCGTGCTGAAGATCGAGGGTGAAGGCATCGATCCCCGATTCCGCTTAGACACGTTGCACGGCCGACTCGCGTCGACCATGTACGAACGTGCAGAGGCGGCCGGAATCCACACCATCCGATTCGAAGCCGGCAGTCGTCAGCCCAACACCCGAGCAATGGTTCGCCGAAACCGAATCAACTCCCTGAACCAGCGGCTGCACCTCCGTCGACAACTCGACGGCGATCCCACCACGCATCAGACTTGAGTCCGGCCGATCGGTTCAGAATGGAGATCGCACCCAAGGAGCGGGATCCGGTGGCGATCTCACGCGGTGGCGAGATGGACCGCGAGGCCCGAGATCGTCGGATGATCGAACAGCACCGATGTCTCGATCTCGATGTCGAGTTTGCTCGCAAGATCCCCCAGAACTCCGAGCAGGGCCAGAGAATCGAGGCCGATTCGGTCGAAGGTCACCTCGGGATCGATGGCCGAGGCCTCACTCCCCAAGTCTTTTGCGATCCGCTCGCGAATCCACGCTGAAATCTCGTTGCTGTTCAT
>JAPKCC010000188.1 GCA_028823105.1 Phycisphaerales bacterium
CCTTCAGGATCTCTTCGCGCGTGCCCCAGAGGTTGTAGAGCGTATTGACGCTGAGTGATGCCTCTTCGGCGAGCTTGCGCATCGAGAGCGCGCCGAGCCCGCCACGGCTCAGGAGGCCCCGCGCTGCCTTGAGAATCTTCTGGCGACGCAGCTCGATGTTGCGCTCGCGCAGGCCGGTCGGGGATTGTCTCCCTTCGGTAGCTTCTTGCGACATTGTGACAAATTGATACAATGTCTCAAGTTTATTGTCAACCTGCGGGAGCGAGTGCCGTACGTCCACGAGGCCACCCTGCGCATTCAGGAGAGGTGATTCGGTCAGCAGTGGCCGGCACTTCGATTCCGGCCCTTGCCAACACGAAGTCGTTCCAGTCAAGAGAACAGGAGAGACTGATGGCGGAACAGGAACGACACATTGTCGTGATTGGGGGAGGCACCTCGGGCTCCGTTCTCGCGGCCCGACTGAGTGAGGATCCCAGTGTTTCGGTGACGCTGCTCGAGCTCGGGCCCGATCACGACGCCTACGACGAGAGCGTGCTCGATCCCATCCGAGCCGGCGCCGTATGGTCGGGCGGCGGAGAGAACGTCACGCCTACACCGATGGCCACCCAGACAGGCGCGATCACGATGGTACAGGGACGGTTGCTAGGCGGGACCTCCGCGGTCAACGGGATGGCGACGCTGCGCGGGCAGCCTGCGGACTACGACGCCTGGGCCGCAGCCGGCATGGAAGGCTGGGGCTGGGACGACGTCGTGAATACGTTCATCGCCGCCGAACGGGATATGGACTTCGGCGATTCGCCTATTCATGGCAGCGCTGGGCCTTTACCAGTGCGCAGATGGCGAAAAGACGAGATGAGCCGCAGCCAGAAGGCCTTCTACGAAGCAATGGTCGAGAGCGGCCATCCGGCCGCTGCCGATATCAACGACCCGAGCCAGCTTCCCGGCATCGGGCCCTTCCCCGTGACGATCGACGAACAAGCGCGGCGGGTCAGTACGAGCCTCGCCTACTTGACCGATGACGTGCGCGCGCGCGACAACCTTGAAATACGCACGCATGCGGAGGTCGCGACGATCAAGATCGCTGCGGGACGCGCCGAGGGGGTCGTGCTGGCTAGCGGTGATGAGATCGAAGCGGACGAGGTGGTGCTCACGGCCGGCGCAATTTGGTCTCCCACGATGTTGCTTCGGTCTGGAGTCGGGCCGAAGGAGCATCTCGAGAAATACGGCATCGAAGTCCATGCGGATCTTCCGGTCGGATCGACGATGAGCGATCACCTCGGTGCCGGCATTCCCTACCACCACGAAGGACCACGCGGTGGTATCGCTGGCCCCGCGCAGGTTGTCCTGGTCGGCGCGTCGAATGGGAAGGATGCCGACTATCACTTGATGCCAATCTCGATCCACGACCCCAAGACGAGCCCGCTGACCTATCGGGAGAAGGCGAGATTTCTCACGCAATCAGAGGGCTCGGGGGGCAACCCTGGACTCAAGGCATTGTGGAGTGTCATGAAGTTCATGGCCACACCCACTGCTGGCTCCACCCTGTTCATGGTGGCCGTCTTCATACTGCGCTCGAGCGGTCGTGGCAGCGTTCGGCTCGGCAACACCCCCGAGGCGGATCCCAACGTGGTGGCCCCGCCGCTCCCGGACGACGCGCACGAGCGGCTGGGGCACGCTTTCAAGCATCTGGCGGTCTGGGAACGTTCCGCTGCGTTCAAAGCGCTGAAGGCGAAGTCCCTTCTCTCGCTCGACCTCGCGGCACCTAATGCGGTCGACACCGCGCTCGAACAGACTCCGATCAGCTACGGCCATATGGTCGGAACGTGTCCGATGGGCCCGGTCCTCGATGCCGATTGCCGCGTCCATGGCATTCCAAACCTGCGCGTGGCCGATGCCTCGGTCATGCCGAC